>NZ_JBEXLC010000085.1:0-36949 GCF_040609795.1 Nocardia sp. NPDC004604 | reverse complement strand
ACTGCGCGCGGCGAACTGGAGTATTTGGGCCGTACCGATTTCCAGGTGAAGTTGCGTGGTCTGCGTATCGAACTCGGGGAGATCGAGTCGGCGCTCACCGCACAGGACGCGGTGGCGCAGGCAGTCGTGCTGGCCCGAGACGATTACGGCACGGGCGATCAGCTGGTCGCCTATCTGGTGGCAGCTGGTGGAGTCGATACCGATGTCGTCCGAGCCGAGCTGGTGCGGCGGCTGCCCGCCTACATGGTGCCGTCCGCCTTTGTCGTGCTCGACGAATTCCCGGTCACCGTCTCCGGCAAGCTGGACCGAAAAGCCCTGCCCGCACCGGCTTTGGTCGCCACCGAGTTCCACGCACCGACTGGTCCGGCGCAAACCCTGGTTGCCGAGACCTTCACCGCCTTGCTCAATGTGGAGACCGTCGGCGCGGACGACGACTTCTTCGCCCTCGGCGGCAATTCGCTGATCGCCACCCAGCTCGCCGCCCGGCTCACCAGGGCGACCGGCGTGGATGTCCCGGTGCGCACCATTTTCGACGCCCCGACGGTGCGCGAACTGTCCCGTCGGATCACCGTCACCCGCCCGGACGATATCGAAGCCGCGCCACCGGCGGTGCCGCCATTGACCGCCCAGGAGCGCCACGAGCCGATTCCGCTGTCCATCGCCCAGCAGCGCATGTGGTTCCTGAACCGATTCGATACGGCCAGTGGCGGATACAACATTCCGTTCGCGCTGCGCCTGACCGGTGTACTGAATGTGCCAGCGCTGGAACATGCCATTGCCGATGTCATCGCCAAGCACGAGACGCTGCGCACCATCTATCCCGAACACGACGGCGCCGCGACGCAGGTGGTGCTGCCCGCCGGAACCAAGCTGGTGGAACTCGTGGCCCGCTCGGTACCGGCGGCCGAGCTGCCCGGACTCATCGCCACGGTGGCCCAGACCGGATTCGATGTCACGACCGAGGTGCCGCTGCGGGTGCGGCTGCTGCGCATCGACGACGAATCGGCGGCGTCGCAGGACACCCCCGCCAAGCAGGTGCACGTGCTGCTGTTCGTCGTGCACCATATCGCCGCGGACGGTTGGTCGTTCGCACCGCTGACCCGCGATCTGGCCACCGCCTATGTGGCCCGCTGTGCCGGTGTCGCCCCGTCCTCGGGCCCGCTCCCGGTGCAGTACGCGGACTTCGCGATCTGGCAGCGCGCCGCACTCGGCCGGGCCGACGAGCCGGGTTCGCTGCTGGCCCACCAACTGAAGTACTGGACCAAGCGGCTGGCCGGCGTCCCCGAGGTGCTGACCCTGCCAGCGGACCGGCCACGCCCCGCGGTGGCCTCCAACCGCGGCGGCGCCATAACCGGCCGCCTGCACCGCGATCTGCACCAGGGCATCCAGGAGTTGGCGGCCACGCACCGGGTCACCCCGTTCATGGTGCTGCACACCGCACTCGCCGTACTGCTGAGCCGTCTGAGCGCGAGCAATGACATCGTGGTCGGCACACCGGTCGCCGGTCGCGGCGACGAAGCCGTGGACGATCTGGTCGGCATGTTCGTCAATACCTTGGTGCTGCGCACCGAGGTGCGTGCCGAGGCCACGCTCGCCGACCTGCTCGCCACGGTCCGCACGGCCGACCTGGCCGCCTTCGATCATGCCGCCGTACCCTTCGAACAGCTCGTCGATGTGGTGAATCCGGTTCGCTCGCAGGCACATGCGCCGCTGTACCAGGTGGCCCTGACGCTGCAGAACCAGTCCAAACCGGACTTCCAGCTGCACCGATTGACCATTGCCGCACTCGATATCGGTCCCGCGCCGATCCAGCTGGATCTGGACTGGACGCTGACCGACCGCTACGCCGCCGACGGTTCGGCCGACGGCATCGATATCCATGTGCATTACGCGCTCGACCTTTTCGACGAGGACACCGTCAGCGGGTTCCGCTCCGGTTTCGAACGGGTACTGCGCGCGATGGTCCGCGATATGCGCACACCCGTCGGCAATGTCGAGCTGATGTCGGTGGCCGAACGCGGACTGCTGCTCGCGGATCGCAATGCCACCGCCCGGTCGCTGCCGTCGGCGACCCTGGACGATCTGCTGACCGCCCGGGTGGCCGCGACCCCCGACGCCGTCGCGGTGCGTTTCGAGGACACCGCGGTGACCTACGCCGAATTCGAGTCCCGGGTGAACCGCCTTGCTCGGTGGCTGATTTCGGCGGATGTTCGACCGGAGACGATCGTCGGTCTTGCCGCGCTGCGGTCGGTCGACATGCTCGTGGCGGTATACGCGATCGTGCGCGCGGGCGGTGCCTATCTGCCCTTGGATCCGACCCATCCGGCCGACCGGCTCGCACAGGTGATCGACAGTGCCGCACCGGCTCTGGTGCTGGCGGTGGGCGGTGCGGTACTGCCCGAACTCGATGGCGTGCGCGTGGTCGACCTCACCGACCTCGACCTCACCGGCTTCGATGCCAGGACGCTTCCGGAGCGCCGCGCGCCACTGCGCCGGGACAATACGGCCTACGTGCTGTTCACCTCCGGTTCGACCGGCCGCCCCAAGGGGGTCGCGGTCACCCACCGCGCCATTATGAATCAGCTGCGGTGGCTCGAATTCCGCTACGGCGTCACCACGGATGACCGGATTCTGCAGCGGGCTCCGCTCACCTTCGACGTCTCGGTCTGGGAATGCTTCCTGCCGATCGCGGTCGGCGCACCACTGGTGATCGCCCGCCCGAGCGGCCATCTCGACCTGGCCTACTTCGCCGGACTATTGCGCGAGCACGGCATCACCATCGCCGAATATGTGCCGTCGGTACTCGCGGCGCTGATCAGTGAGGGCATGGGGGATGCGCTGGGTTCCTTCCGGCACCTGCACTGCGGCGGTGAGGCGCTCACGCCGGATCTGCTCGCCGCGATTCGCGAACACGTCGGCGGGGCGGTGCACAATGCGTACGGCCCCACCGAGGCGGCGATTTCGGCGGTCTATCACGAATTCACCGATGCCGACGCCGAATCCGGCCGTGATGTCGCCATCGGCCGTCCGTGCTGGAATACCCGCGCCTATGTGCTGGATGCGCGGCTGCGACCGGTGCCGATCGGCGTGACGGGTGAGCTGTATCTCGCGGGCGATCAATTGGCCCGCGGCTATCACGGACGGGCCGGGCTGACCGCCGAGCGGTTCGTGGCCGATCCGTTCGGGGTGCCCGGCAGATTGATGTATCGCACCGGTGATCTGGTGCGCTGGAATCGCGGGGGCGACCTGGTCTATCTGGGCCGCAATGATTTCCAGGTCAAGCTGCGCGGTCAGCGCATCGAACTCGGCGAGATCGAGTCCGCGCTGACCGCCGTGGCGGGCGTGACGAATGCCGCGGTGGTGCTGGTTCAGGACACCTCCGGCTATGACTGTTTGGTCGGTTATGTCACCGGGGCGGAGCTGTCGGCGGAGGCGGTGCTCGCCGAGGTGCGTGACCACCTGCCCGCGTATATGGTGCCCGCGCATCTGGTGGTGCTCGACGAGATGCCGCTCACCACGGTCGGCAAGCTCGATCGCGCCGCCCTGCCCGCCGTCGAAGTATCCAGTACTACAACGGAATTCCGGGCACCCGGCGAAGGCGCCGAATCGGTGCTCGCCGTGCTCATCGCCGATCTCATCGGCGGTGGTGTGCGGATCGGTGCGGATGACGATTTCTTCGCCCGCGGCGGGAATTCGCTGCTGGCCATGCGTCTGGTCGCCCGCGCCAATGCCGCATTCGGGTGCGTATTGACCGTGCGCGAGATCTTCGAGGCTCCGACGGTGGCCGCATTGGCCCTTCGGGTGACCGATTCCGATAGCGCGAACGCCACCCGACCCGCACTTGTGGCCAGGGCGCGCTCGGGCCGCATTCCATTGTCGCTGGCCCAGACTCGGATGTGGCTGCTGAACCGACTCGATCCGGACTCGGCCGTCTACAACATTCCGATCACCATTCGCCTTACCGGCGCACTGGACGAGCGGGCGCTGCACCTGGCGCTGGGTGATGTCGTGACCCGGCACGAGTCGCTGCGCACCGTATTCCCCGATGACGGCGCCGGTCCCGTACAGGTGGTGTTGGCCGAGGGCACCGGGCTGGCGCTGCCGCGCGTCGATATCGCCGAATCCGAACTCGCCGCAGCGGTTGTCGGCGTCGCGGCCGTCGGGTTCGATTTGCGCACACGAATGCCTTTACGCGCCAAGCTATTCCGGGGCGCGCCCGACGACCATGTGCTTGTCGTGGTGGTGCACCACATTGCCGCCGACGGCGTCTCGACGGCCCCGCTGGCCCGGGATCTGATGGTGGCCTATAGCGCCCGCACCGCGGGGGAAGCACCGCTGTGGCGGCCGCTGCCGGTCCAGTACGCGGACTTCACCCTGTGGCAGCACGATGTGCTCGGTTCGGCCGATGATTCGGAATCCGTGCTGGCCCGCCAGATCGCGCATTGGCGCACCGAACTCGACGGACTCGCCCCGGTCCTGGAACTGCCCGCCGATCGGCCGCGTCCGGCGGTCGCATCGGGGCGCGGGGCCGCGGTCGAGTTCGCGATCACCGCCGAGCTGACCGCCGCCATCGCGGAGCTGGCGCACAAGCACGGGGTCTCGTCGTTCATGGTCCTGCACGCCGCCTATGCGACCCTGCTGGCCCGCCTGGCGCGCGTGGACGATGTGGCGATCGGTACCCCGATTGCCGGTCGGGCCGAAGAGGCGCTGGACGATCTCGTCGGCATGTTCGTCAACACCCTGGTGCTGCGCACCGAGGTGGCGGCCGAGACAACCTTCGCCGAACTGCTGGGCCGGGTGCGGGCCACCGATATCCGAGCCTTCGCGCATGCCGATCTGCCATTCGAGCGGCTCGTCGATGAGCTGAATCCGATGCGTTCGCAGGCCCATGCACCGATCGTGCAGACGCTGCTGACCTACGAGCACCGCGACGATACGGTGTTGCGCCTGCCCGGTTTGGAGGTTGCCGCCTACCCGATCGACAACCAGGTCGCGCAATTCGACCTCGCGTTGGAACTCGCCGAGCATGCGGCGGGCGCTGGCACCGCATTGCGCGCGGTCATGCGCTATGCGACGGATCTGTTCGACCGGACGACGGTGGAATCGTTCGCGGCCCGCCTGGTGCGGTTGCTCGAGGCGGTCGTGGTCGATGCCACCGTCCGCGTCGGCGATATCGAACTGCTCGATCGCGCCGAGCGCGCGCTGGTGCTCGACCGGTGGAACGATACGTCGTTCCCGGTAGACGGCACGCAGACCCTGGTATCGCTGTTCGAAGAACAGGTGCTGCGGACACCTGACGCCATCGCGGTGACATTCGAGGGGCGCAGTCCTGCGGCCCCGTCGCCCGACAACCACCGCTCGACGCTGGCCCACTCGTCGCCCGACGACCACCGCTCGACGCTGGCCCACTCGTCGCCCGACGACCACCGCTCGACGCTGGCCCACTCGTCGCCCGACGACCACCCCTCAACGAGTCGCTCCGCGACGCTGACATATGCCGAATTCGCCGATCGGGTGCACCGACTGGCGCGCTGGCTGGTCGGCCAGGGCGTCGGACCGGATGCGATTGTCGCGCTCGGCATGCGGCGTTCGCTGGACCTGGTGGTCGGCATGTACGCGGTGACGGTTGCCGGTGGCGCGTACCTGCCGCTGGATCCCGACCACCCGGCGGACCGCATCGAATACGTACTGGAGACTGCGCGGCCGGTATTGGTACTCACCGCGGGACAAGACCTGGAAGTCGGTGCGGCGCCTCAGGTCCGGATCGATCGACTCGATCTGACCCGATACTCGCCAGCACCGCTGACCACGGTGGATCGGCTCGGTGTGCTGGCGCCGGGGCATGCGGCGTATGTCATCTTCACCTCCGGATCGACGGGACGTCCGAAGGGGGTCGCGGTATCACATGCCGCGATCGTCAATCGGCTGGTCTGGATGCAGGCGCAGTACGGTCTGGGCGCCGAGGACGCGGTATTGCAGAAGACCCCGGCGACCTTCGACGTTTCGGTCTGGGAGTTCTTCTGGCCGTTGCGGGTCGGCGCGCGGCTGGTGCTCGCGCGGCCCGACGGCCATCGTGATCCGGCCTATCTGGCTCGATTGATCGACGATGAGCGGATTACCGTCGCGCATTTCGTACCGTCGATGTTGGCGGTATTCCTCGCCGAACCGAAGGTGCGCGAATGTCGGACGCTGCGTGCGGTATTCGCCTCCGGTGAGGCGCTGCCCGCGGCGATCGCGCAGCGGACCCGGGAACTGATCGGCGCCCGCGTGCACAACCTGTACGGGCCGACCGAGGCCGCGGTCGATGTCAGCTTCCATGAGGTGACCGACGTCGATACGGTGTCGGTGCCGATCGGCAGGCCGGTGTTCAATACCCGGCTGCTGGTGCTGGATGCGCGCATGCGTCCGGTGCCGATCGGCGTCCCCGGCGAGCTGTATCTGGCCGGTGCGCAGTTGGCGCTCGGCTATGTGGCCAGGCCGGAATTGACCGCTGACCGGTTCGTCGCGAATCCGCATGGTGCCGCGGGCGAGCGGATGTATCGCACGGGTGATCTCGTCCGGTGGCATGCCGACGGCGAGCTGGAATACCTGGGCCGCACCGACTTCCAGGTGAAGGTGCGCGGGTTGCGGATCGAGCTCGGCGAGATCGAAGCCGTGCTCACCGCACTGGATGCGGTCGACCAGGCCGTTGTCGTCGTCCGATCCGACGATCGTCTCGGCGATCAGCTGGTGGCGTATCTGGTCGGCGGGTCTGTCGATATCGACGCGGTGCGTGCGGAGCTGGCGGCCGAGCTGCCCGCCTATATGGTGCCTTCGGCCTTCGTCGTGCTGGCTGCCTTCCCGCTCAATGCCTCCGGCAAGCTCGACCGCACCGCCCTGCCCGCACCGGTATTCGAGGTCGCCGCCTACCGGGCACCCGCGACCGAGACCGAGCAGACCATCGCCGAGATCATCGGCGATCTGCTCGGCGTCGAGCGGATCGGCCTCGATGACAACTTCTTCGCCCTCGGCGGCAATTCGCTGCTCGCCACCCAGGTGGCGGCCCGGCTCGGCGCGGCGCTGGATGCCGAAGTCCCGGTGCGGATGCTGTTCGAGGCCCCGAATGTTGCCGGATTGGCCGTGCGCGCCGCACGGCTCACCGGCACCGGTGGCCGTCCGCGACTGACCGCGCGACCGCGTCCCGACCTGATCCCGCTCTCGCCAGCGCAGCAGCGCATGTGGTTCCTCAACCGGTTCGATCCGGGCGAGACGGTGAACAATATTCCGGTCGCCATCCGGCTCAACGGAGATCTCGATACCGGCGCGCTGCAGGCCGCCATCGCCGATGTGATCGCCAGGCATGAAACGCTGCGCACCATTTATCCGGATGTCGACGGCACCGGCCACCAACAGATTCTGGACCGCACACAGGTGCCGGACATCGTTCGACTGGATCCGTCGAATATCGCTGCCGCACTGGTCGATCTGGTCGCGACACCCTTCGACGTGAGCACCGCGGTACCGCTGCGCATCGGCCTGGCCGCGCTGTCGAATCGGGAACACCTGCTCGCCCTGGTGGTGCATCACATTGCGGCGGACGGCTTTTCGATGACACCGCTAGCCCGCGATATCGCCGTCGCATACGCTGCGCGCGCCACCGGCACCGCACCCTGCTGGACCGAGTTGAGTGTGCAGTACGCGGATTACGCACTCTGGCAACGAGAAGTCCTCGGTGCCGAGGACGATCCGGAATCGGTGGCCGCACGGCAACTGCGCTACTGGAAGGACGCGCTCGGCGGGCTGCCCGCACAACTGGATCTGCCATCGGATCGGCCGCGTCCCGCCGTCGCCAGCCATGCCGCCGCGAGCATCACCATCGGGCTCGATGCGGCGGTCCGCGACGGAATTGCCACCGTCGCAACGCAATACGACGCCAGTCCGTTCATGGTGGTGCATGCCGCGCTGGCCGCCGTGCTCGCGCGCCTGTCCGGCACGGCCGATATCGCCGTCGGCGCGCCCATCGCCGGTCGTGGCGCGGCGGCGCTCGATGATCTCGTCGGAATGTTCGTCAACACCCTGGTGCTGCGCACTCGGGTGCCCGGCGCCGACTCCTTCGCATCGGTATTGCGTCGCGTCCGCAATGGTGACCTCGATGCCTTCGCACATGCCGATGTGCCGTTCGAGCGGCTGGTGGAGGTGCTGGATCCACCGCGCTCCGAGGCGCGCCATCCGCTGTTCCAGATCGCGCTGTTCTTCCAGAATCTCGCACCGGTATCGGTGGAGATGGCGGGCGTGACGGTCACCGAGTACGACATCGATTACGAGACGACCCGATTCGATCTGCAGTTGACCGTCACCGATGACGCGCTGCGGTTCACCTACGCCACCGACCTGTTCGACGAGACGACCATCGCGACCTTCGGCGCCCGCTTCACCCGGCTGCTCACCGCGGTGATCGGCGATCCGGAGCAGGTTGTCGGCGATATCGATCTGTTCGAATCCGGTGAGCTGGACCGGGTGGTGACCGCGTGGAACGACTCCGCGCATACCGCATTCGTCGCGGAGATGCTGCTCGACGAGTTCGAGGCGCAGGCCGCCGCGACACCGGAGGACACCGCGTTGGTCTTCGCGGCCGATGACGCGGGCACCGACCACACCATGTCGTACGGCGAATTGGACCGCAGGACCAATCAGCTGGCCCGGCACCTCATTGCGATCGGTGTCGGCCCGGAGTCGCTGGTGGCCTTAGCGATTCGGCGTTCGACGGATCTGGTTGTCGCCATGTACGCGGTGCTCAAGGCGGGTGGTGCGTATGTGCCGGTCGACCCGGATCATCCGGTGCAGCGCATTGCGCACATTATCGATACCGCGGCACCGGCCGTGCTGCTCACCACCGAGCGCGATCGAGCGGATTTCGGCTACACCGGTGCGACGGTGCACGTCGATACCGTCGCACTCGACGGCTACACCGACGATCCGATCGCGGTGCACGAGCGCACCGCGCCGATCCACCCGTGCAACCCGGCCTACGTCATCTTCACCTCCGGTTCCACCGGAAAGCCCAAGGGCGTCAGTGTCTCCCATGCCGCCATCGTCAACCAGATGACGTGGATGCAGTCGGAGTACCGGCTCACCGCCGAGGACGTGTATCTGCAGAAGACGGCGACCACCTTCGATGTCTCGCTCTGGGGCTACTTCCTGCCGCTGCGCATCGGAGCGAGCCTGGTGCTGGCTACCCCGGACGGCCACCGCGATCCCGGCTACCTGAGCGCCGTGATCGGCGAATACGGCATTACCGTCACCGATTTCGTGCCATCGATGTTGAGCGCGTTCGCCGGACATATCGGAACCGCCGGAGTGCGCGTCGATCTCGACACACTGCGGACGGTATTCGTCATCGGTGAGGCGCTGCCCGGCGAGACCGTGCGTGCCTTCGATGCGGTGAGCGACGCCCGTCTGCACAACCTGTACGGCCCGACGGAGGCGGCGGTGAGCATCACCTACCGCGATGTCACCGGCGATATCGACCGTGCCGTCCTGCCGATCGGCAATCCGGAGTGGAACAGCCGGGTGTACGTGTTGGATTCCCGGCTCCGGCCGACCTTGCCGGGTGTGGCAGGGGAGTTGTACCTCGCGGGGACGCAGCTCGCCCGTGGCTATCACGGCAGGCCGGATCTGACCGCGGATCGCTTCGTCGCCAACCCGTTCGGCCCGGCGGGCGAGCGCATGTACCGCACGGGCGACCTGGTGCGCTGGGATACCAGCGGTGTCACCCCGGAACTGGTGTACCTGGGCCGCACCGATTTCCAGGTGAAATTCCGCGGCCAGCGCATCGAACTCGGCGAGATCGAGGCGGTACTCGCCGCAGTGCCCGGTGTTTCACAGGCGGCCGCCCGAGTCGTCGCCACGGATACCGGCGATCAGCTCGTCGGCTATGTCATCGGTACCGCGCCGGATGCGGACGGCCTCCGTGCCGCCGCCTCGTCCGCCGCGGCGGATGCTTTGCCGTCGTACATGATTCCGTCGGCAATCATTGTGCTCGCCGAATTCCCGCTGAATGCCTCCGGCAAGCTGGACCGAAATGCGCTGCCGGAACCGGTATTCGACCGCATTACCTACCGCGCGCCGGTCACTCCGGCCGAGCGACTGGTGGCCGAGGCCTTCGCGACGGTCCTGGCGCGGACACCGATCGGCGCCGACGACAACTTCTTCGACCTGGGCGGCAACTCACTGATCGCAACCCGGGTACTGGCCAGGTTGAGCGAGCGGCTCGGTCGCCGCGTCCCGGTGCGGATGCTGTTCGAGGCACCCACCGTGCACGCGTTCGCCGCCCGACTGGCCGCCGATGCCGACGCACACGAGCAGGTGCTGCCATTGCTCGCCGGACCACGCCCGGAGCTGATTCCGCTGGCGCCGGTGCAGCGCGGCATGTGGTTCCTCAACCGGCTCGATCCGGATTCGGCCGCGCACAATATCCCGGTCGCGGTGCGGCTCGGCGGTGAACTGGACGCGGCCGCGCTGTGTGCCGCATTCGCGGATGTGGTCGCACGTCATGAGGTGCTGCGCACGGTGTATCCGGCCGACGCGGGCGGCACCGGCCACCAGGTGATCCTGCCCGCCGAATCGGCTCCGGTGCGGCTGACGGTCGAGACCCCGGACGGTTCGGTGGACCAGCGGATCGCCGAATTCCTCGCTGCGGGCTTCGATGTCACCGCCGAGGTGCCGGTGCGCGCGGTGCTGCTGCGTGAACATGCGACCAGCCATGTGCTCGTCGCGGTGCTGCACCATATCGCCGCGGACGGCTACTCGATGCAACCGCTGCTGCGAGATCTGTTGTCGGCCTACCTGTCCCGAGTGTTCGGCGGTACTCCCGTCTGGCCGGAACTCGCCGCGCAGTACGCCGATTATGCGCTGTGGCAGACGGCCGAACTGGACGCGGTCGCGGCACCGCAGCTCGCGTACTGGACCGAGGCGCTGCGCGATCTGCCGGAAGAGCTGGCGTTGCCGACCGACCGGCCCCGCCCGGCCATCGCGTCCAAGTGCGGCGGCAATGTGCACGTCCGGATCGGCGGCGGTGTCGGCGCCCGGGTGCACGAACTCGCGTTGCGGCACAACGCGACCCCGTTCATGGTGGTGCATGCCGCGCTGGCCGTACTGCTGGCCCGGCTCTCGGGTTCGGCCGATATCGCCATCGGCACCCCGGTCGCGGGCCGCGGCGCCGCGGCGCTGGACGATCTGGTCGGCATGTTCGTCAATACCCTGGTGCTGCGCACGCATCCGGATCCGGACCGTTCGTTCGCCGATCTGCTCACCGAGACCAGAACGGTCGATCTGGCCGCATTCGCCCATGCCACCGTCCCCTTCGAACGCGTCGCCGACGAACTCGGCATCGAGCGCTCGCAGTCCAGGCATCCACTGTTCACGGTGGCGCTGAGCTATCTGAATACCGGCGCGGAGGCATTCACGCTGCCCGGTCTGGAGCTGGCGGCCGTCGCCTTCGACGAGCCGGTGGCCCGGTTCGATCTGCAGTTCACCGTCGCGGCCGAACTCGATGCCGACGGTCACCTCGCGGTGGAACTCAATTACGCCACCGACCTGTTCGACGCGGCCACCGCCGCTGCGCTGCTGCGCCGATTCGGCCGGGTCCTCGGCACACTCACCGCGGATCCGTCCGCGCCGGTCGGCACGCTCGATGTGCTGGCTCCGGCCGAACGCGCCGAACTGCTCGGCAGACGCGGCGATGCACCGGTCCCGGCGCGCACCCTCGCCGAGCTGATGGCCGAGGCCGTCGCGATGAATCCCGATGCGCTCGCGCTGATTGCGGAGGAGCGGGAACTCAGCTACCGCGCCTTGGACGAGCAGTCGTCCCGACTGGCGCGGATGCTCATCGGGCACGGCATCGGCGCCGAGGATTTCGTCGCCGTGGCGATCCCGCGTTCGGCCGAGTCCATCCTCGCGGTATGGGCGGTGGCCAAAACCGGTGCGGCCTTCGTACCGGTCGATCCCACCTATCCGGCCGACCGGATCGCGCATATGCTGTCCGATTCCGGCGCGACCGTCGGTCTTACCCTGACCGCCTGCCGATCGGCACTGTCGGAGACCGCGGAATGGCTGATTCTGGACGCACCCGGCACGGCGGCGCGCATGCGGCATACGAGTGCGGCTCCGCTCAGCGCGACGGAGCTGACGCGTCCGGTGCGGGTGGGCAATCCCGCCTGGATGATCTACACCTCGGGTTCCACCGGCATACCGAAGGGCGTGCTCGCCACGCACGGCGGACTCGCGGGAGTGGCACGGGCACAACGGGATCGGTACGAGGTCACCGCGACGTCGCGAATCCTGCATGTGGCATCGCCCAGCTTCGACGCGTCCATGCTCGAGCTGCTCCTCGCACTGTCCGCAGGCGCCGCGCTGGTGATCGCGCCCGCCGGTGTCTACGGCGGGGCGGAATTGACCGCGCTGATCCGGGACCAGCGGGTCAGCCATGCGTTCATAACTCCCGCTGTGCTGCAGACATTGGATCCCGGCGAGCTGCCCGAACTGAAGCGGCTGAGCGTCGGCGGCGAGTCCTACGGCCCGGATGTGGTGCAGCGCTGGGGGAGCGGGCGGGCCTTCCACAACGCCTACGGGCCGACCGAAACCACGATCATCACCAATATCAGCGCACCGCTGCGACCGGGCCGGTTCGATATCGGCACCACGGTCCACGGCATGTCCGCGGTGGTGCTCGATACCCGGCTGCAGCCCGTCCCGGACGGGGTGACCGGCGAGTTGTATCTGCGCGGGCCGGGTCTGGCCCGCGGATACCATGCGCGGCCGGGACTTTCGGCGGATCGGTTCGTCGCCGATCCCTACGGCCCGGCGGGTGGGCGGTTGTATCGGACCGGTGATCTGGTGCGCTGGACCGCGACCAGCGCGATCCAGTACGTCGGACGCGCCGACCATCAGGTGAAGGTGCGCGGCCTGCGCATCGAACTCGGTGAGATCGATGCGGTGCTCTCGGCCCATGACACCGTCGAATTCGCGGTGACCATTGGACATACCGATGCCGCTGGCACCGTCTCGCTGGTCGCGTATGTGGTCGCCGCGGCGGGCCGGACGATCGACACCGCCGAGCTCACCGCCTTTGCCGGACGCGCACTCGCCGCGTATATGGTGCCTGCCGCCATCATGGTCCTGGACGAACTCCCGCTGACCCCCGTCGGCAAGTTGGATCGAAAGGCACTGCCGGAGCCGCAGTTCCGTACCGCCGCCTTCCGCGCGCCGCGGACGGCGGCCGAACGGATCGTGGCCGAGGTCTTCGCCGATGTGCTCGGCCTGGACACCGTCGGTGTCGACGACGACTT
Organism: Nocardia sp. NPDC004604; assembly: GCF_040609795.1. Taxonomy (NCBI): domain Bacteria; kingdom Bacillati; phylum Actinomycetota; class Actinomycetes; order Mycobacteriales; family Nocardiaceae; genus Nocardia; species Nocardia sp. NPDC004604. The sequence goes on along the minus strand of NZ_JBEXLC010000085.1, from coordinate 23,624 downwards.
CTTCGCCGTCGGCGGAAACTCACTGACCGCAACACAATTGGCCGCGCGACTGGGTGCGCGCCGCGACGTGTCGGTCGGCGTGCGGCTGGTCTTCGAGAACCCGACGGTATCGGCCCTGGCCGCCGCCCTCGATACCGCCGCCACCGATCCGGCCGCGGTGCGCGCACGTCCGGCACTGATCCGGCGCACCGGAACCGATCCGGTCCCGCTATCGCTCGCCCAGCAGCGCATGTGGTTCCTGAACCGCCTCGACCGGCAGTCCACCGCCTACAACATTCCGCTCGCGGTGCGGCTCACCGGTGATCTGGATATCGCGGCGCTGAATGCGGCCATTACCGACGTGGTGCAGCGCCACGAGGTGCTGCGCACCGTCTACCCGCAGCGCGAGAGCGGTCCGGTGCAGGTGGTGCTGCCCATGGCGGAGGCGGAAGTACCGGTGCTGGTGCCGATTCCGGTGTCGGTCGACGATATGACCTCGGCGGTGGTGGACTTCGTCGGCGGCGGATTCGATGTCACCGAGGCGGTTCCGGTGCGCGCCCGGCTGTTCCGTCCGGTCGAGGGGCCGACCGACCTCGGTGCGCATGTGCTCGTCGTGGTCGTGCACCACATCGCCGCGGATGGTTCGTCACTGGTCCCGCTGGCCCGTGATGTGATGGTCGCCTATTCCGCACGCAAACAGGGTGGGCAGCCCGGGTGGGCGCCACTGCCGGTGCAGTACGCGGATTACAGCCGCTGGCAACGGGATCTGCTCGGCAGCGAGGACGATCCGGATTCGCTGCTCGCCCAGCAACTCCGGTTCTGGATCGACACCCTGACCGGACTACCCGCGCAACTCACCCTGCCGACCGACCGGCCGCGACCCGCCATCGTCTCCACCCGCGGCCGACATGTCGATTTCACCATCGACGCCGAAATGCAGGCGGCGCTGGCCGATCTGGGGCGCGGCACCGGCGCGACGCTGTTCATGGTGCTGCACGCCGCATTCGCGGTTCTGCTGGCACGCCTGTCCGGAGCCGCCGATATCGCCGTCGGCACTCCGGTCGCGGGCCGGGGCGCGGCCGAACTCGATGATGTGGTCGGCATGTTCGTCAACACTTTGGTGCTGCGCACGCCGGTCGATGCGGGCGCGGGCTTCACCGAACTGCTGGATCTGGTGCGTGCCGCGGACGTAGCCGCCTTCTCGCATGCCGACGTGCCATTCGAGCGGCTGGTGGAGGTGCTGAATCCGGAGCGCTCCACCGCCCGGCACCCACTGTTCCAGGTCGGCTTCTCCTTCCACAACCAGGCCGAGGCCGAGTTCACACTGGACGGACTGACCGCTACCGCAGCCGATTTCGATTCCGAGATATCGCAATTCGATCTGCATCTGGTGGTCACCGACCGCTACGACGCGGCGGGGAATCCGGCGGGGATGGCCGCATCGATCACCTATGCGATCGCACTGTTCGACGAATCGACCGTCGCCGGTTTCGCGGGTCGCCTGCAACGTCTGCTGGCCGCGATCTGTGCCGCACCGCAGGTACCGGTCGGTGATCTCGACCTGCTCGACCCGGCCGAACGCGAACGCATGCTGGTGACCTGGAATCGAAGCGAGTACGCGGTGGCACCGGCCACGCTCATCGCGGCATTCCAGGCGCAGGCCGTGCGGACGCCCGATGCGGTGGCAATCGTCGACGACGGCGCGACGATCACCTACGGTCAGTTCGCCGCCCGGGTGAACCGGCTGGCCCGTGCGCTGATCGGACGCGGTGTCGGCCCGGAATCGCTGGTAGCCCTTGCCATTCCGCGCAGTAACGAGCTGCTGGTCGCGATGTACGCGGTGGTTACCGCTGGTGGTGCGTATGTACCGCTGGATCCCACCCATCCGTTGGACCGGACCGCGAGCGTACTCGCCGCCGCGAATCCGGCGCTGGTGCTGACCTCTGCCGAGCGGCCGATGCTGCCCGGCGGCATGGCGGATCACAATGCGGTGCTGGATATCTCGATCGCCGCCGGTGTTCTCGACAGCAGTCCGGTGCGTGCCGACGAACGGGTGACGCCGCTGACCCCGGCGAATACCGCCTACGTCATCTTCACCTCGGGGTCGACCGGAACGCCGAAGGGCGTGGCGGTCCCGCACGCTGCGGTGGCGCACCAATTGGACTGGCTGCAATCGGAATACACACTCGACGCCGACGACGCCGCCCTGCTGATGACCTCCGCCGCCTTCGATCTGTCGGTATGGGAGTTCTGGCTGGCCTTGCGCACCGGTGCCCGCATTGTGCTGGCACCGCAGGGCGCGCAGCGTGATCCGGCGGGGGTACTGGATCTGATCCGGCGCGCCTCGGTGACCACCGTGACGCTGGTGCCATCGCTATTGGCCATGCTGGCGGAGGTCGGCGACGACCGGCGGTTGCCGAGATCGCTGCGCCGGTTGCTCGTCATCGGTGAGGCATTGCCCGCAGACACCGTCGATCGCATTCGGGCGCTTACTACGGCCCGGATCGATAATCTGTACGGCCCCACCGAGGCCGCGGTCTCGGTGACCCGATTCCGTACCGGCCCGGCCCTTCGACACGCGGTGGTCCCGATCGGCACACCGGAGGCGGGGAACCAGGTCTATGTGCTCGACGACCGGATGCATCCGGTCCCGGCCGGGGTGACCGGTGAGCTGTACCTCGGCGGTGCGCAACTGGCCCGCGGCTATTACGGCCGACCCGACCTGAGCGCGGAACGCTTCGTGGCCGCTCCGTTCGGCGCACCGGGCACGCGAATCTATCGGACCGGCGATATGGTCCGCTGGGGTGCGGACGGCAATCTCGAATATGTGCAGCGCCGCGATTTCCAGGTGAAGGTGCGCGGTTATCGCATCGAACTCGCCGAAATCGAGCACGCGCTGCGTTCCCGTCCGATGGTGTCCGAGGCCATCGTCGTCGCCCATGAAGGTGGCGATAACGCCATGCTCGTAGGGTATTTCACCGCTACCGAGCCGGTCGATCCGACGGCGTTGCGCACCGCGCTGACCGAGGTGCTGCCGAGCTATATGGTGCCAACGGTGCTGATGCGGTTGGCAGCCCTGCCGCTCAATGCGAATGGCAAGGTCGATCGGACCGCGCTGCCCCGGCCCGAGCTGGGCGCCCGGGAATTCCGCGCTCCGGAAACAGAATTGGAGCAGCTGGTCTGCACCGCCTTTGCCGAGGTGCTGGCGGCCGAGCGCATCGATATGGACGACAACTTCTTCGAACGCGGCGGCAATTCGCTGCTCGCCACCCGACTGTCGACCCAACTGAGTTCGGCTCTCGCCGAGCAGATCCCGGTGGTGTGGCTGTTCGCCGCACCGACACCCGCCGATCTCATTACCCAACTCGAACTGCACCGCTCCGGTCGCGGCCGCGTCGACGCACAGGCCGCCTTCGATGTGCTGCTTCCGCTGCGGCCCGGCGGGTCCCGTGAGCCGCTGTTCTGTATCCATCCGGTCGGCGGCGTCGCCTGGTCGTTCGCCGGGCTGGCCGCGCATATCGATCCCGAGCGCGCCATCTACGGCATTCAGTCCCCGGTATTGAATTCCACGGCGGCGCTGCCGGATTCGATCGAGAACTGGGCCGGGCACTATGTCCGCGAGATCCGCGCGGTGCAGCCGGAAGGCCCCTACCACCTGCTGGGCTGGTCGCTCGGCGGTGTGCTCGCGCACGCCGTCGCGAACCAATTGCAGGACCAGGGCCAGCAGGTCGCGATATTGGCCATGATGGACAGTTCACTGCACGTCACGGTGGACGAGACGGCGACGGTCCCGGTGGCCGATCTGCTCGGCGGACTACTCGGCGAACAGGCCGACGAAACCGATACCGAACTCGACCGCACCCAACTCGCCCGCCGCATTGCCGATCTCCCGGAACCGTTCGCCTCCTTCGGCTTCGATCGACTCGGCCGCGTGCTCGATGCGGGTACCCACTCCCTGGAGCTCATCACCCGCTACCGCCCACGGCCCTATAAGGGAAATCTCGTCTATTTCACTGCCGCACTCGACGATCCGACCGGGGCCACCGGCGCGGCCAGCTGGTCCGACGCCATCGACGGCACCGTGCACAACCACGCCGTGCAGGCCTCGCACTGGCGCATGACCTCCGAATCCGCCCTCGCCCGCATCGGCCACGTCCTGACCAATGTCTTGGCGCATGCCGACCGGACCTGAACCCCAACCAGGAAGGCCAATTCCCGTGACCAACCCCTTCGACGACGATAACGCCCAGTTCTACGTCCTGATCAACGATGAGGGCGAGCACTCACTGTGGCCGATCTTCGCCGCCGTCCCCGGCGGCTGGACCATCGCCCACGGCGCGGCCCCCCGCCACTCCTGCCTCGACTACGTCGAATCCCACTGGCTCGACATGCGCCCGAATTCCCTGATCGCCGCAATGCACCGCGAAGCCAACTGAATAGGTGGGGCGCGCCGGTCCCACATCCCCCCTGCCGACCGGTGCGCCCCGCCCTCAAGCTCGGGTGCGCGGGGAGTTGATGATCATTCGTGCTTGTTGGCGCCAGTCGGCGACGGCGCGGCCCTGGAAGGTCGACAGTGCGGAGTCGAACTGTTCGGCGCGCTTGGTGACGGTGAGGCCGACGTAGGTGTGGCCGTTGGTGATCGCGCGGGTGGCCACCGCACAGGCCTCGTCCACCTCGCCGGAGCCGAGCAGGGCGGTGGCGTGTTCGAACCGGACCAGCGCGGGCTCCATGGTCTCGCTGGGGTCGTAGAGTTCGATAGCTCGCGCGGCGGCGCGGGCGGTCTCCGCGGTGCGGCCCAGGCGGGAGTAGCCGATGGCCTGATAGAAGGCCAGCTTCTCCGGGCGGAAGGAAAAGATGCCGATCGAGAGTTGGTCTGCCGGAACATTTTCCAGCGCCTGCTCCGATCTTGCGATACTGCGGGCGAAGCCGTCGAAATTGCCGAGACTGGCGTGTGCGCGGGCCGCCATTCCCCACAGCCAGGCCGCCGCCGGACCGTGGCCCGGATTTTCTTCGAGGCGCGGGCCGAGCAGGTTCAAAACTTCCTTCGGATTATCGCTATAGGTGGGTAAATACGCCAATCCCGCCAGTGCGATGTCCTCGGAATAGCGGTCGCCGATGTCCTGAGCGGCGTGAATTGCGGTGGTGTACCACATTTGCGCCTGACCGAAATGGCCCTCATTGAACAGAATTTCGCCGACGACATTCGCCAGGCGGCCCGCGGTACGGACCAGTCGGATTTGATGGTGCGTGGCCTGGCGTTCCGCGAGACTGCCACGGACCGCGCGGAACTGGTCGAGCGTGAGTTGCAGCAACTCGTGTGGCGGCACCTGCACCACCCGGGCGCCGAGGGCCTGGACGGATTGCTCGAAGAAGCCGAGCCGCCGCTCGCTCATCGACCCGGCGTCCAGGGTCGCGAGCATCTTCTCCGGTTCGCTGGCGACCATATCGGCCGCCTGCCCCGCCAGGCCCGCGCCGATGCAGGCCAGCAGTAATCGCCTTCTCACGTCGTCATCCTCGACTTCCTTGTCGAGCCCGATGTCCCTACCGAGCTGTATCCGATCGAGCGCCGCGCTCGCATCTCCGATATCACGGGTTGTCAGTGCGCCTGGCGCGATCGCGCGTTCGAATCGTGCGATGACCACCGAATCGGCCTCCGATAGCACTCGATCGAGCAAACGTCGGCTTGCGGCATGCATCCGGGTTGTCCGGCCGTTCTCCCACAAGATCACGGTGCGCGGGGTGACGCCCACCAAGCGCGCGAACTCATAGCGACTTCGCTTCATCGCCATGCGAAGAGCGTGTACGTCTTCGCCGGTCCAGTCGACCTCAACCATAGGTCCCGCTTCCTCGTACCAGGCTGATTCAATCGGAAATTACTCGCATTTACCGCATTCGGCTCTGTTATCGATCGAATCGCAACGTGCACGCTGAAGCGGTACCCGGCACCGGGTTTGTGCCCCAAACCCTTTCGGGGGCGCTGACTCTCCGTGGTCCGACGCACGGTCCCGACGCTGCTCCGATCCAACAGCGTCGAAGGCGGGCTTCGGCGGGGTTGCCGGTGCCGGGTGCACTTATCTTTTCGCGGAGGTGAACAATGGACGTTTTGCATTCGGATATCCGGGAATTGTGGCTGGTGCAGAGCCGTGATTGCGGTCAAGAACCAGTGGGTCTCAGCGACGACCGAGCCCGTTTCATCCTGTCTGTCCACGCTGGCCACGGCGCCCGCTGTCGGCAGTACCTGGCCGCGTCCGCACACTGCTTCCGGCGCACCGCCGAGAAGTAGCCCGATGCCCTGATGAGGGGTTCCGGTGCGGCGCTCAATTATTGAGCGCCGCACCGAGATCGGGTGCGCAGCATGCTCAGTGGCGTCGTTGGTAGGCGCCGGGCGTGTGCCCGAGCGTGCGACGGTAGACATCGATAAAGGCGCTGGCGCTGGCCCAGCCGCAGCGGTGCGCGACGGTGGTGACCGGAAGTGATTCGGCCAGCAGCTGCACCGCGCGGTGCAGGCGCAGCTGGGTGCGCCATTGCGGATAGGTCATGGCGAGTTCGGTGCGGAACAGGCGGGCGAGGGTGCGTTCACTCGCACCGACGTGTCTGCCGAGCTCGGCCAGTGTCCACACCGCGGTGAGGTCGCGTTCCACCAATGTGCAGGCTCGGCGCAGTCGGGTGTCCTCGGCGGCGGGTAGGCGCAGGGGTTGTGCGGAGCTGCGGTGTATGCGGTCGAGTAGCACCTGGTGCAGGCGGGCGAGTTCGTCGGCGGGCAGGTCCTCGGGGGCCGAGCAGGCGATGACCAGTTCGCGCAGCAGCGGGTTCACCGCTATGACCGCGGCATCGCGCGGCGATTCGGCGTCGGGTGGTCGGATGCCCGGTTGGTCCGCAGGGGTGATCTGGTCGGGTTGGAAAGCGACGCAATGGAATCGGGTGGGGCCGTAGAAGCGATGTTCGTGCCAGCATCCGGCCGGTATCCAGATGGCGCGGTCCGCGGGTGCGATCCAGCTGCCCGCATCGGTGCGGACCTCCGCGACGCCCGCGCTCGGGTACACGATCTGATGTTCGGTGTGCCGATGCCGGTCGATCTGTGATCCGCCGGGTAAATCGCCGGTCGCCGTCGGCGCGCCGAGACTATGGCTGATAAGCGACATATTTTGGCACTTTATCGGAAGTCTGCCGCACCCGACCGTTCTTACGCTGACTGCGGACGACGAGAGGGGACAGGTCATGGTGGAGACAGTCGAGGCCGCACCGGCGGTATCGGACTGGCAGCGCATGCGGCACTGGGCCATCGCGCATATGGTCGACGATTTCTATCAGGGGCTGGTGCCCGCCAGCATTCCGTTCTTCGTGCTGGAACGGGATTACAGCTACGTCGCGGCCTCCGGTCTCGCATTGGCCGCGACACTGGGAAGTGCACTGCCGCAACCGATTCTGGGTGTGCTTGCCGATCGATGGCGCTTGTTGTGGTTGGCACCGGCCGGGGTATCGGTGGCCGGACTCGGGGCGGGCCTGGCCGGGTTGGCGCCGACCTATCCACTGGTGTGGGCGCTGCTGCTGCTTTCCGGACTCGGTGTGGCCGCATTCCATCCGGCCGCCGGACGCGATGCGCGCGCGGCGGCGGGTGACAGTGCCCGCGCCATGAGCTTCTTCGCGGCGGGCGGCAGCGCCGGATTCTTCCTCGCACCCGCGCTGGCGACACCGGCACTGGTATCACTCGGTGTCGGGGCTACCGCGCTGTTCATCCCGCCAGCGGTTTTGATGGGGTTCGTGCTGTGGCGGCACCAGCAGCGACGCACACAAAACGCCATGGCGCCGAGGCGAATCGATGGACGTGACCGCTGGCTGCCGTTCTTCGTGCTGACTGCGGTCGAGGTCGTTCGCTCGGCCATGTACTCCGGTATGAACACCTTCATCGCGCTGTACTGGATCAATCATCTCGGGGCGTCGCGGACGCTCGGGGGAGTCGCCCTGGCCGCATTTCTCGTCGGCGGTGTCGCGGGAACGCTGGTCGGCGGCCGGATCGCCGATCGCATCGGTATGCTGCGCACTGTCCAAATCGGCAGTGCGGCAGCGATTCCCGCATTGGTCGTGCTGCGCATATGCCCGAATCCCGCACTCGGATCGGTCGCCGCGGCCCTCGCCGGTATTGCTGTGAACATGCCGTTCGCGGTATTCGTCAAGCTGGGGCAGGACTATCTGCCGACGCGGCCGGGAACCGCCGCGGGCGTGACATTGGGTCTGGCGGTCAGCGCGGGCGGACTGTTCGTGCCGGTGCTCGGGGCCATTGCCGATCGCCATGGTCCCCAAGCCGTCCTCACCACACTGTGTTTCATACCCGTCGTCGCGATCGCGTTGGCCGCTTTGCTGCCGGAACCAGCTCGCTGAGGGCGTCAGTTGCGCTCGGCGAAAACCGCACGCGCCACCGTGATTCCGTTCAGCGCGGCGGGGAACCCGGCGTAACCCACCATCTGCGTGATGATTTCGACGACCTCGGTCTCGGTGCCGCCGACATTCAGCAGTCCGTGGATGTGTACGCCGAGTTGTGGCGCGACGGTGCCGAGTGCGGTGCACATGGCGATGGTGACCATTTCGCGGGTCTTCAGGTCCAGGCCCGGTCGCGAGTAGATATCGCCGAAGCTGTACTCGATGATGTAGCGCCCCAGATCCGGTGCGATATCGCGCAGCGAGTCGATTACTTGTTCGCCCGCGTGCCCATCGATCTCGGCGAGCTTCGCGCTCCCGCGCTCGAACCGGTCACCGCTCGGGGCCGGTGCCGGTTCGGCCGGGGCCGGGAGATCGGTGCGGGCGTCGAATACTTCGCGCGCTGCGGCCAGCCCGTTGAGCGCGGCAGGGAACCCCGCGTACACGCTGACATGGATGAGCGTCTCGACGATCTCCTCCCGCGTGCAGCCCACATTCAGCGCCCCGTCGATGTGGAACCGCAACTGTGGCGCGGCATTTCCGAGCGCCGCCAGCGCCGACACGGTCGCCAACTGCCGCTGCCGTAAGGTCAGTCCGGGCCGCGAGAGAATGTCGCCATACCCGAATTCGACCGTCAGCCGCCCGAGGTCCGGTGCGATATCCGCGAGGCTGTCCAGCACCGCGGGCCGCTCCTTTCCGCCGACCTGCCGAAGCAGCTCCAGTCCGCGCTCGAAGCGATCATTGCTGGTAGGGGCCTGTGTGTTCGTCATGCCCCGAACTCTAAAAGTTGGAGTGCACTCCAACGCAAGTGCTGATTTGCCCGGCTGGGCAAGAGCCCTGACATGGCCCAGTCATCACCGACCGCAATCCCCAGATCTAAGCCACCGCGTGGCCCAGATCTCAGCCCCTGCGGCGGCTGTCGCACAAGCAGTGGCATCCCCGCCAAGTAGTGACGACCTCGGACAAACTGCAACTTATGCGAGGTGTGCAGTCGATCAGCGCGACGTTAATCCATTGGAGCAGGGCGCGTTTCGTTGTATTCGATGGGCCAGCCGTCTTCGCCGACCTAGTATAGAGAGCCGTCTGCACTGTGGCACAGCGGGCGGCTGTCTGTCGGGGCGAGTTCGAGCTTGAACCAAGTTTCTTGGTGGAAGGCGACGAGCAGCGCTCTGACTGAAGGGGCGATTTCCTTTCGCGGTGGCCGAGACATATGCGTCACGGCTCCAACGAGTTCGGGACATCGGCCCAGCTCAAGAGGGCGGCCCAGTAGTCGTCGCGCAGGACGTTCCACAGATCCTCGTGTTGGGGAAGTAGTTCCCGGGCGTCGGCCAGGTCGGGGTAGGGATCGAAGATGATCGTGCCGGGTTGAGCGCTCGGCAGCGTCGTGCGCGATGGCAGACGGTAGGCGGTGAACGACGCACGAGGAAGCTGTAGCCGCAGGACACGCGCGGAACTGCTGATCAACTGCCAGACCGCGACCTTGCCGCCGTCCTGGGTTCGCGTGGTGCGCAAGGCATCTCGACGCATTACGAGACCTCGCCGATGGTGCGCCCGATGCCGGGGGACCTGTCACCCCGGCACCGGGACGGTTGGTTGGGTACGGGCTGGACGGCCCACTCGCGTACCGCATCCGCGAGCCGTTCGACCACATCGGCTGGCGCGCCGCGGTAGGCGGCTGGCGGGCCGACGAACGGATCACGCTGCGGCAGTTCTCGATTCGGCACGTGCCGACCTCCGGGACTTCGACGGTGGTAAGTGCGCCCGAGCCTTGAAAACAACTCCTGATCTGGGAAAAGTTCTCTCCGAGCGCATGTTGAGCACACCACCGGGCGCATACCTGCTCGAGTGAAATCTGAATGTTCAGACGAACTCGCCGAAAGCCCCTGGACAGGATGCGAATGCGCTGTTAAACCGTGTTCGGAATTCGAGCGCAAGCGCATTCACTGTGGGGAGGAATTCGATGTCCGAGGAATCGCCGACACTGCTGCGTCGCCAGCTGGGCCGTTTCCTGCGCGAGAAGCGCGAGGGGCGGGGCTTCGCGATCCAAGATGCTGCCAAGGCAGTTCAACTGAGCTACAACGGATTACAGCGCCTAGAGACCGGACGCACCGTCAAACCGCGGCGACAAGATGTTCGCGAGTTGTGTTCGCTGTACGAGGTGGACGACGGCGAGACGAAGCAGGCCGTCGATCTGGCCTTTCGTGCCGCTACTGCCAAGGACGAGGACGGCATTACGTCTCTCGGCGGGATGTTCTCGGATGCGTTCAACATGTACGTCGGCTTGGAACGGTCGGCACGCAAACTCTTGTCGTATCAAGTGCAGGTACCAGGGCTGCTGCAAACTGCGGACTACGCGCGTGCGTTGATCGGCGCGTTCCTTCATGACGGGACTCGCGACGAAATCGAGCGTCGGGTGGCGGTGCGTTTGCGCCGCCAAGTGGTTGTCACCCGAAAAGCCACCCCGCTTGCGCTCGAAATACTGCTCGACGAGTCGGCTTTGCATCGGATCGTCGGAGGGCCGAGGGTGATGGCCGCGCAGCTCCGGCAGCTTGCCGAGGTCAGCAAGCTCGACAATGTCTCCCTCCGAATCCATCCCTACTCGGCAGGTTTTTCCCGTGGCATCCTGCAAAGTTCGTTCGTGCTCCTCGACTTCGGTACGGACAGCAAGGGACAGCCGATCGAACCGCCTGTGGTCTACCTCGACGGTGGCATGAGTAGCGACCTTTACTTCGAGAAGCCAGAGCTGGTAGGGCGATACACTGAAATGGCTGAGTTCATCCAACGGATAGCACTGGATGAGAAGAGCACGCGAGACCTGCTGCGACAGGTAGCGAAGGAGAAGTACGGTGACCGTTGACCTATCCGAAGCGCGTTGGTTCAAGAGCAGCTACAGCGAGTCCAATGGTCAGTGCGTGGAGGTCGCCTTCCTCGGCGGCGACATTGTCGGCGTCCGCGATTCCAAGAACCCCACTGGCCCGGCGTTGGTCTTCACGCCCGGCGAGTGGGCAGCATTCACCGCTGGCGTGGTAGACGGCGAGTTCGAGCAGCCCTAGCCCATTCCGCTTCGCTGAGTTCGGTTCACAACAGGTGCGAAGGAGAAGAGCAGTGACCGTTGACATGTCCGGAGCGCGTTGGTTCAAGAGCAGCCGCAGCGCCTCCAACGGTCAGTGTGTGGAGGTCGCATTCTTGGGTGGCGGCATGGTGGCTGTCCGCGACTCCAAGGAATCCTCCGGCCCAGCGTTGGTCTTCACCCCTGGTGAGTGGGAAGCCTTCACTACTGGCGTGGTAGCAGGGAGATTCGACAATGAATATTGACCTATCCGGGGCGCTCTGGTTCAAGAGCGCTCACAGCGAGTCCAGTGGTCAGTGCGTGGAGGTCGCCTTCCTCGGCGGCGACATGATCGGCGTCCGCGACTCCAAGAACCCCACTGGCCCGGCGTTGGTCTTCACACCCGGCGAATGGGCTGCCTTCACCGCGGGCGTCACGGACGGAGAGTTCGACCACCACGCCTGAGCCTCGCGCAACACCGAGCACCACAGCGGCTCCATCCTGACCAGCCCAACGCCGCGAGACCTGATACGGCAGGTAGCAAGGAGATTCGAGAGTGGACGTTAACTTGTCCGAGGCGCGCTGGTTCAAGAGCACTCACAGCGAGACAAGCGGTCAGTGCGTGGAGGTCGCATTCCTGGGCGGCGGCAAGGTTGGTGTCCGCGACTCCAAGAATCCCACCGCCCCGGCGCTGGTCTTCACTCCCGGTGAGTGGGAAGCCTTCACCACTGGTGTAGTGGACGGCGGGTTCAAGCGGCCCTAGCTCGTTCCGCTTCGCCGCGTTCAGTTCACAACATGTTCTACGAGAAGTGCAGTGACCGTTGATATTTCCGGAGTGCTTTGGTTCAAGAGCAGCTACGGCGCCTCCAATGGTCAGGGTGTGGAGGTCATATCCCGAAACGGCGACGTGGTTGGTGTCCGCGACTCCGTCAACGAGGAGCGACACGTCCGCGAAGCCCGGATCAACCTCGCGCACAAGGGCTGATCTAGGGCCCAACCTCGAGCAAGCGCTCAACTAGAGCCCGATCTCACCCCAGGCCATAGCCGAGGCACGATCTAGGTAGTCTCTCGGGTACCACTCGACGGGGGAACAGCGATGAATAACGGTGACCGAATGCTCGAGATCCAGCGGATCAATGAGCGACTTGCGGCGGTGCGCGGCTCCGCACGTTCCAGCGACGGCAGCGTGAGCATCGAGACGGATGCCGGTGGTCGGATCACCGACCTCTACATCGCCGACTATGCGATGGACAATGGCCCTGAGCACCTGGCCAACCTCATTATCGACCGCCACCGTGCCGCACTTGGCAATGCCGAAGCCGCAGCCGTGCGACTGTTCGAGGAGTCCAGGTGAACGTCGACCCCGTGAAGATGCGCGCACTCGCCACGTCCGTACGCATGAATGCGGGCAGGATCACGACGAAGACGCCGATCGCGAAGGTGAGCCGTGATCTGGCTCGCGAGCGGATGGCCGGTTCGAACCTCGCCGTCAAAGTCGAGGAATCACTGAAGGCGATGGACACCGTGCTGGCATACCACAATCGCCGCCTGAGCAGCTTTTGCGACAGCGTGGAGACTGCCGCGGGTGTTTATGAGCAGACAGATGCCGACTGGGCTGCCCAACTCGAGCAGCTGGGGGGCTGACGATGGCGGATGACAATTCGCTGACCATATCCAAAGTGCTCGGCTGGGACCTACGCTATCTCGGTCAGGTCGTCGACATGATGAACGAGACCTACAAGTTCATCGAGACCGAGGCCACCGCAGCGGGAAATGCGATAGAGCAGTCCGACGACTACTTCGACAGTTCGGCGGGTGACGCGGCACGACGGCGCGGCCAGGAGGATCGCACCGACACGATTCAGACCTCGGACGTCATCGAACAGATGGCACTGAAGCTCAGCTCCCTGGTCTCGACCCTGGAAACCAATATTGCGGCGATCCGCACTCGCAAAGCCGAAGCCGAGGAGTCGAGATGGGACCTGTTCGTCACCGAGGACGGCCACGTCAAGTCCCGCAAATCGAATGCCGAAACCTACAGCGACTATGTCCCGTTCGGTGATGTCGCAGTAGTTGCGAAGGAAATCGTCACCCGACGTCTGGACAACTTCATCTCGGCGGCCTTCACGCTCGTGCAAAGGGCGGATCAGGAAGGCGCGGAGATCTACATCAAGGAGATCGAGAAGCTGTCCGACCGGGTGAAGCAGGGTCTGGTTGTCAAGCCGGACGATCCGGAGCTCGCGAAGATCCTCGAGGACTATCAAACCGATGTCTCCACCGGGCTGCCGAGACTCTGGCCGGTCGGGTGGCCAGCCGACATTCTCAAGGATAACGGCATAAACGTGAGCCCTTCGCTGATGACCTCCGAAGAGATCTCGGCCATGGAGAACCTGCTGCAGAACCAGGGCGTCGACGCGGTCGCAAAAGCCCTCACCCTCCCCGATCTGGCCAGAAATGCCGCCTTGGCGGAGTACCCGGACTCTGTAGCCGATGGTCAAGGCGATGCCTATCGGCACATGTACTGGAACGCTCTCATGTCGCAACAATTCGGTGAGGACTGGGCGCAAACGTACGCCACGGCCCACGAAAAGACCGGCGGCAATACACCGCAACGCGAAGCAATGGACCTCTACAACAATGAAATCGGGCGCGCGATCGGGGCAGCCAACCCCAAAGCCACTCCGGAGGAATTGGCCGCGCTGGTCGGACAGCAGATCAAAGATGGCAAAGCAGTAGTCATTCAGACTTCGAATGCCGATGGCAGTCAACTGCCCGCCCCACAGATCACCTGGAGCAATCGGGTGACCGAGGCGATGACGGGATCACCAGCTGGCGTCGGTATTCCGCTACCCGGGAGCAAGTGATCATCTGATGAGAATCGGAACCCTGGCCCTCGCCGCCGGTTTGGTGCCGGTGCTGCTGGCTGCCGGATGTGGGCCGGACCGCTCCGCTGATAATCAGGAGACGGCAAGTACCGACTGTCGCGCTTCGTTCGACGTGCGGTCGGGCGGATCATCGCCGAATGGCGGTTTCACTCTTCTGACCGCCGCGAGGCACGCGGCTTCGGGTGAGGTGCCGGTCAAGATGGTGGAAATCACCCGAGCCGCCGGTCTCCAGGACGAATGGGACACCATGGTGGTCGTTACCCCGGGCATGAAAGCCGAAAAGTTGAACGAACTCGCGAATACCCCCGGAATGTGCTGGCAGAACTTGCCCGGTCCGTACAGCGACGACAAGCCGACGACGGCCTACTATCTGTTCCTTCGTGGTGGGAATCCCTTGCGAGCTGCGACCTGGTGGTTCCCCACCGATGACGAACTGGACTTCCGTTGGACCAGTACGAAAGTCGTGTACCCGGACACTGTGCTCACCCCGCTGCACTCACCTGGAGCCGATCCCAAACTCCGTGTGGCACCCGCGAATTGAGCCGCTAGCGCCTTCAGAAAGGCCCGATCGCGAAGGCACGCTGGACCTCGCGTTGTTCCAGCCAGCGGGCAACCCCTCGGCCGTGCTCATCGTCGCCAATGTCGTTGGCAATCAGCAGGTCGGTGCTCCCAGAGATGCGAGCACCGCCGCTGTCATTGGCCCGTCAGCCGCTACCGACTATTCGATGGTGCGGATTTCCGCTCCGTGGTTGGCGAGGGGGAATACGGGCACGGTCCATAATTCCGCCTGCGCCAGGTAGCTGACGCATATCACCGGGCTAGACGGAGGCACTGTGATCTACCAGCCGTAGACCGAGAACGAGTCGCCAGCCGCGATGCGCCCCATCGCTGTGCGGCAGTAGGGGATCATGTGATCGGGCAGTGCATCTGCCGCGAACCATTCAAGCGCACTGCACTTTTCAGGTTCCAGGTTGGTTGGCTCCCCCTGCCATGTGTCCACGGTGAAGAATAACGCTATGCGCCCGCCTGAGGACGAGTTGTGCATGATGTGGCTGAAGTGCACATCCTCCGGCGCGATGGTCACGCCGATTTCTTCCCTGGCTTCGCGGATCAGGACGTCCACCACCGATTCGTCGGCTTCGAGATGACCGCTCGGCAGGTGCCAGGCTCCATCCTCGAAGCCGGTGTTCTGGCGCTGGCCGAACAGAACTTCAGTCCCTTGGCACAGCAGCAGGTGAACGTCGCCAGTTACCTTGTGCCGCTGCGGCTTTGTTTCTCGGGCGAGCGCAGTCGCTGTGTCAGTCATCGTTCGGTTGTCTCCTCTCGTAGTGGTTGAACTGGTTGTTTGATGCATTGAGCCCCTGAACGCACCGAGCCTAGATCTCCGGTCATCGGTGCGATATACACCGAACGTATACCGACCAACGGGTCACGATATGGATCGGTCCCGGATGCGGATTCACCCTCGTTACCAGGCAATTCGGCCGTAAGCGGAACGGGAGTGGTGGACATGCGTAGGCCGCGACACATCCGGATCGAATCCGGTGCGCTGAGGTTGGACTATCAGGGGTCGACCGAACAGGCCCAGAATGTCGCCGATGAGCTGGCCCATGGATCGCCGGAGGTCGTTGTCACGGTCGATGACAACGTGACCGAAGACCTTCCAACATTGCCGTGCTCGCGGTTGTGGGAGTGAAATTTGCTGTGACCGAACGGGTCTCAAAACTTGTGGCGGAATCTCAGAACGTTTGGCAGAACCGTGGCGGATCCGCCACGGTTCTGAGATTCCGCACTCCTCGCCAGCAGCTTGGCATGCTCGGCTGCTGCAGTGAACGAAGCAACCCCGCCAACTGCCCTGGCCGTTCGTCGGCATTCTTCTTCTGACGGTTGGCTCGAGCGCAGTAGGTCCGGCCGCCCGGTAATGGTGAATTCCGTGCATTCTGCGGGACGGTCAGGGTGCGTCTGCACAATCTCCGTACTCAGGTTAGTGGTGGATCACCTCACCGAGCCGCGGCAGAACGAGTCGCTTCCAACTGCGCTCCGTAGCGTTGCGCACCATCTTCTGTCGACGATCTTCGACGTCGAAACCTGTCTGCGTCAACAGAAGTCGTGTGCCACGCCCCTGCGGCTGCAGTGTCCAGTCGACAATCCACCGGGCGGGATGCTCAGCCTGCAGATACATCCAGCTGTACGTCAACTGCCTGCACGGCCGGGCCGCCAGCACCTCGCAGATGATTTCGTTGATCGACGAGTCCGGGATGGTGAATCGGAAGTGGGTTCCGACCGAGGCGGCGAACCCGGTCGGTCGAAGCAGCCATCGCTCCAGCAGCTCCGGCTCCGTCAACGCGCGCCATACAGCGTCCGGTGGCTGTCGGAAGAAGCTGCCGAGCTCAACTGCGGCGGGATTCAACTGTGGATCAGCAATCACCGGCTCACCACCTCAACGCGGGGCGAGACTGCGCAGCGCTGCTCAATTCGCCTGGCCTTCCTTGTATTTCGCTTCCATCTCCGCGGCGAGTTGCGGCTGCTCGGCCTCCATCTTCTGGACGTAGGCGACCGCATCGCCGACGGTTCGCAGGCTCGCCAGGTCCTCGTCGGGGATCTTCACCTCGTACTTGTCCTCCAACTGCACGGCGATCTCCACCAGCGACAGCGAGTCGATGTCCAGATCGTCGACGAAGGACTTCTCGAGCACCACCTCTGCAGCGTCGATGCCGGTCACCTCCTCGACGATCTCCGCGATGCCGGCGACGATTTCTTCCTGCGTGGTAGCCACGAATCACCCTTTCCTCGGTGCAATCAGCTATCCGCATCGGCCGGAGGCCCTGTGCCTCGGTGGGGTCGAGCGGCAGTCCCAGTACGCTAAAAGTTCCAGTGGGGTGGAGGTGCAACAGGTTGTGACGGACGACACGCAATCCCGTGTGCTGGTGAGCATCGGGGAGTTGGCGCGCAGCACCGGGCTCGCGGTGCGAACGATCCGGTTCTACTGCGACGAAGGCATTGTGGAATCCCAGCGCAGCGCAGGCGGGCATCGGATGTTCGACGCCGACAGCGCCACCGAACGACTGCTATTGGTGCGGCGGTTGCGCGCGCTCGGTCTCGGGCTGAGTTCGATCATCGATGTGCTGCACGGCGAACGGTCGATCGCCGAAGCCATCGCCACCGAAAGTGCGCGACTCGATATCGAATTCAAGTCGCTGGCGTGGCGGCGGGCGTCACTGCGGGCCATCGAGACGGCTACCCCGATGCAGCGGGCCGAGCGGCTCGCGTTGCTGGCCGCCGCGCAGGACGGTGGCGTCGTGCACGATTGCCTCGTCCAGTTCTGGCGGCGCATCCTCGCACCGATACCCCGGCGCGACATCGACATGTGGGTGTACTGGAATGTCCCGGAGCCGCCTGCTGATCCGTCCATCGATGAGGTCGTCGCGTATGCGGAGTTGGCTGCTCTTGTCGCCGATCCAGACATGAATGGTGCTGTACGACAGCAATACTGGCGAAATCAGTCGGAGCTGATCCGCGACTGTCGCGGACTGTACATCGACGTAGACGACGTGTTGAGGGACGTGGTGCCACTCGTATCGGAGGGCGTGCGACCGCACGCCGGAAGCGAACTCGATCGGTTCGTCGACGCCCATGCTCACGCGCGAGGGGATGGTGATTCCCCGCGTTTCCGCGAGCAGTTGCTGATCAACGCAACCGATTCCGACCACCGGATTCACCGTTACTGGGCTCTGACAGAACAGTTCTTCGGAACTCGCGTCACTGTAGGACGAGCCCACGACTGGTTGTACAACGCGCTGGCTCACTCCACCAACCTTGCCGATGCACAGCACTCCAACCAGCCTTCACTCCCATGAATTCACCACGCTGATCCACGTCACTGACGCCATCCGTCATACCTGGCCGCGCATCTCATGCCGCTCGGCGTGCTATCACGTGTGCGGAGGCTCGTTGGCCAGCGGTGTGGCACGGTTTCTGGCCAAGAGAAGCCCGTTCGACCGGATTGCGGTGCCGGCGGTAGCGCGCCCCGAATGTCAAGATTTTTGCGGTATGCGTTCGGGCGGCATCCCGGGGCCGATCTTGGCCTGGATTTCGGCAGGGTCGTGCACGCGACCACAGTCGGCGCACACCGTTTGCTGGGTGATTCCCGCGCCGCATACCGAGTGGGTGTAGAGGATCGGGGGCTCGCCGTCGGTCGCCCATTCGTCGCCCCATTCGGTGAGCGCGACCAGCGCGGGTGCGAGCGCACGCCCCTTGTCGGTCAGTAGGTACTCATACAGGTCGGGCTGCTCGGAATACTTGCGGCGCACCATGATTCCGGCCTCCACGAAACCATTGAGGCGGGTCTTGAGAATGTTGGTCGCCACGCCCAGGCTGCGCTGGAAGTCGTTGTAACGGGTCGAACCCCCGAACACGGCATCACGAATGATGAGCAAGCTCCAGCGTTCGCCGATCACCTCCAGTGCGCGCGCGATCGAGCACACCTGCGAGTCGTAGGTCTTCCCGAGCATGCGAACCAGTCTACCGAACCCACTTGCGTCATGAAAGTTGCTGTGGTTATGCTCGCTTGCATGATGCAAGTAGATGCGAAGCAGAACTTCACCACCGCTTTCTTGGTGGATCGAACTCCCCAGGAAACCTTCGAGGCCATCGTCAATGTCCGCGGTTGGTGGTCGGAGGATGCCGAGGGCGTCACCGATCAGGTCGGCGGCGAGTTCGTCCACCGCTACCAGGATGTGCATCGATGCAAGATCCGCGTCACGGAGCTGGTGCCCGGCCGCAAGGTCGCATGGCTCGTCCTGGACAACTACTTCAACTTCATCGAAGACCAGGCCGAATGGAAGGGCACCGAGATCGTCTTCGAAATCTCCGAAAACGACGGTGGCGCCGAGGTTCGCTTCACCCACGTGGGTCTGGTTCCGCAGTACGAGTGCTACGACGTGTGCGCCAACGCATGGGGTGGCTATATCGGCGGCAGTCTGCGGAATCTGATCAATACCGGGGTGGGACAACCCAACCCGAAGGAGGGTGGCAACGCCCCGGCCCATCAGGACGCCGCCTCCGTGCTGCGCGCCGAGCGCTCACCTCAGGCCGTCGCACTGAAACCGGGCAGCATCCTGCTCGGCAGCACCCGGCCCGCGGAACTGCGGGACTGGTACCGCAGCACGCTCGCGCCGGAATACACCGGCGAAGGACCGATCGATCTCGGCGGCTTCCTGCTGGTCATCGACCAGCGCGACGACCTTGGGACGAAGAACAACGAGCCGGGCCGGATGATCCTCAACTTCCATGTCGAGGACTTCGACGCCATCGAGGCGCGGCTGCAGGCGGCAGACGTGGACTGGCTCGCTCCCGGTGAGGATCGCCCCTCCGGCCGCTTCGGGACCTTCGTGGACCCCGACGGGAACTACCTCCAGATAATCCAATTCAAGTAGCGAGGATGCACCGTCAGGCTGCCGCCGGGATCGGGGATGCGGCGGCAGCCTCCAGCAAGCATGGCGGCGTGGCTCGCGCGCAGCCCATGGAGCGCTGCGGCTCGAAGGTCGCTTTGATGGTGGTGCCGTGCGGGTTCCACCGGAACGAGGGGTCGACCTTCATGCCACCCATTGCTGCGTTGTTGTGGTGAGCGATGAAGAAAAAGGCGTCCGTTGGAGGCAATGGACAACGCCTTCACTGAAGTTGAGACGCAGCTTGGCGCGGCCGGGATCGACCTGTTGCACGACTGCGCAGATGCCGATGAACGGTCCCTGCGGGAAATAGACGACGCTCCAACCTCAACCCGATGAACAGCGACTACACGAATAGCGGTCTCTGACGGTCCGGAACCCCTTAACACGGTCGGGACTTCGGTTTTGAACATCTACCGGCGGAGCGTACGCATTCGTGCCACGCTCGTATGTCATGCACTTCGAGATCACCATCGATATCGATGCGAGCCCCGAAACGGTCTGGCGGATCCTCACGGATGTCGAGACCTGGCCGGAATGGACCGAATCCATACGCAGTGTGCGACGCCTGGACAGCGGCGAGTTCACCGTCGGCAGCCGGGCCGAGGTCCGCCAGCCTCGGCTGCCCACGGCCATCTGGACTGTCACGGAACTGATCTCAGGCAGAAGCTTCACCTGGCGTGCGACAAGTCCCGGTGTCACCACTACCGCAGGCCATGAGCTGATCGACCGGATCGGCTCGGTCACCGTCCGCCTCGTCATCGACCAGACAGGCTCGCTGGGACGGCTGTTCGGGTGGGCCACTGCGCGCCTCACCCGTCGCTACCTCGAGTTGGAATCTCGAGGCTTGAAGCAGCGCGCCGAATCGGGATAGGGGCAGCATCCGCCAGAAACCCGGCCCCTGGGGAACCGAATAGCCGGAAAGGGGCGTAACCACTGGAAGAAGGTGGCGGCACGATCGCTCACGCCGCCGCCGACTCCGCTCGATATCTCGCGGTGACATCCCAGCCAGGGCGCCCATGATCTTGTGATCCGAGTGCCGACTCCGCCCTCTTGATGGGTAGACCCGAAAGTGGATCAGCCAACCGTTACGTCACCCGCCACATGGGGCAGCCACTCGGTTCAATCTATCGGCGGCACCTCCTTGTGGAGGAGGAATGTCGCCGCCATGATAGTCGAACATACTATCGAAACAAATGGCGTTGGCTGAGATTTTGGCTCCAGCGGGTGGTTGTTGCGGCAGATTCGCTACCAGGTCTTGGTATTCGCCGCCTGCTCGGTGTCGATACCGGTGATGCGCTTGCGGACGGTGCGGAAGAGGGTTTGGAAGTCTCCGATGACTTTGTAGTGCGACTCCATCACCGCGTAGACGCTGTCTCCGAGCCCTGGGGTTAGGCACACGCTGCGGCGATAGCGGTCGGCTAAGCATTTGTTACACCCTTCATTTGGGGGCATAGGAGGTGTCGATGCCGCCAGTAGGGTGGAAGCCCAAGGGAGGTTGTTGCTCCCCCAAAACGGGTGGCAGTGAAGGGATTTACGAATGCCGGGTAGACAGAAGTCGATGGGTGCCATGGCCGTGGCGGTCGGAGCTGTGGTGTTGCTCACGGGGTGTAACGACAGTTCCACCGGCAGTCAGTCGACCGCGAGCAGCACGAAGGCAGCGGCCGCAACCGCCGCGGCCACGACTACATCCACCGGGGGTGCGAACACGTCCGCCGGGGGTGAGAGCCCGAGCACCGGGGGTGGGAACTCGAACGCCGGGGGCGGGAGCTCGAACAGCGGGGGTGGGAACTCGAACGCCGGGGGCGGGAGCTCGAACAGCGGGGGTGGGAACTCGAACGCCGGGGGCGGGGCCTCGAACAGCGGGGGCGGGAACACGTCTGCCGATAGCGAGAGCCCGGATACCACGGGTCGGGGCACAAGGGGTGAGCTCTTGGACCCCTGCGGGATATCCGACGCCGACATCACCAAGCAGGGATTCCGCGCCGACAGCAAGGAGGCGACCACCGGACCCGGTACCGATAAGAACTGCCGATGGCAGTCGGTTGGGGGCAATTCCGAATTGACGATCGTGTCGACCCGGAAAATGGTGGAGGACTTCCAGCAGACCGGGCGCTACCGGGATTTCAGTCAAGTGCAGGTCGGCGGCCGGGCCGCTAACCAGTATCGTGCGGCCCAGGACACGAACAACATCGGGTGCTACGTCAACATTGCGGTGCCGAGCGGCTCCGTCATATTCGTCACGCGGAATCTGAAGCCCGGTGCGCCAGAAGAACCGTGTGCCGGTGCGCGTCGTATCAGCGGCGCACTGGTCGGGTATCTGCCGCCGCGCTGACCCCTGGCGGGAACGACCGATGATGGCTGGAATACGTTGCGCGGCAACGGCTGCAGGTTGACCTGAGACGGTGGCCATGCCGGTGGGGCGCGGGCATTCGCACCCCACCGGTTTCGAAATCGGCTATCCACGGACGGCGTCGTCGGTTCCCGTCCCGGCGGTGCGGGAGCCGGTGTCGTCGGCGGCATCTCGGACCGCCGACCGGTGTCCGAGAATTCGTGACTGTCGAATATGCGATTCCACCAGTCGGCGATCCCAGGTTGGCGCGGCGACGCGCCGGGGTATCACTCGTACTCGGAAATGTGCGCCGCGCCATCCGTCCCGACATGCCGCCAGGGAAAGGGGGCGAGGTCGGGTTCGATCCAGCCGCTCCGGGCCGGGACGCCTGCCAGCGTGGCGGGTCGATAGAAGCGGGTGAGCAGCTTCTTGTTCAGCAGTGCGGGATTCCGGTCGAGGAAGACGTCGAAGTCGGCGGTGTCTGCTTCCTCTGTGTGATGACCGACGAGCTCGACCCAAGCCCGGCTCACGGTCACGTTGTACTTCTGCGGGGCGCCCGCGTACCGGGCGGTGCGCTGGATGCCGTCGCTGACCAGATCCACCGCAGCAACAGTGCCGTAACGCTGTACCGCCATCCAGGTCAGGTGGATGTGCTCGCGGTGGCCGAAACGCTCGGCAGTAGCCATCACCTCGTCCATTAGCTCCGTGAACGGCGAGGATTCCTCGTTCGTGCCGTGGCCGGATTGTGGACTGTGGCCGTGTGCGGTCATGTCCCCTCCCTGATCAATGCGTCCAGGACTTTGTAGAAGCCGGTGATCGCCTCGCCGGGCAGGCCATTGAGCGCTCGGTTCTCGAGATCGGCCAGGGCTCGCCCGATCACGACGGCCGCCGCACGCCCGGAATCGGTGAGCTCGATCAACACCGAGCGTCGGTCGCCCGCGTGCGTACTGCGGGTGATGTGACCGCGGCGCTCCAGGCGGTCCAGCACGCTGGTCAGCGTCGTGGGGCGGGCGCCGATGGCGGCGCCGAGCTGGGACACGGTGCGGCCGCGTCCGTCGGCGAGGTTGGCCAGTGCGTTGATCTCGGAGGCGGTCAGATCGAGGTCGACGAGTTCGGCGGCAATCAGGTGCACGGTGGCGTGGGTCGCGCGCTGCAGGGTCAGCAGCACCGACCGATCCGGTGATACGAATTCGGACTTCACGCTTTCGGATATTACGATCTCGTACTAATAAGTGCAAGACTGCCAGCGCGGTCACTGTCCCTTGTCGGGAACAATCTGGTGACCGATCGGTCCACGTCGTCCTCCTCCAGTCCATTTGACTGCCGCTAGGCTTCGAAGCTCGGATCGGAGCGATAGCTGAACACGGTCGGAGTAGCCACTCTGCTGGTTGCCCATGGGTGCCGGCCGAGGGCGATGACCGTCTAGGAGACTGCTGAATAACTCGGTGTGTTGACCCGGCCCGTAGGGGCGGGTCAACGAGGATGGTGGGGTGCAGGGTGAGGGTGGTTCGGATCCG
>NZ_JBEXLC010000084.1:0-37078 GCF_040609795.1 Nocardia sp. NPDC004604 | reverse complement strand
CGCCCCTGTCGGCGATCGGCGTCGACTACCTGTTCGAGCCCGACGTGCTCGTCGAGGTCGAGGCGTTCGCCGTGCTCGACTGAGATCCAGGCCCCCTGGTCATGGATAGTGGTGAGGCTTCGTACGAATCCCGGGCGATCCTCACCACCTGGTCGGTAGTCGAACCTGCCCGTTCTCGGGTTGGGGACGCCCGGCGGCTTCCCGCGCGGTAACCGGTGAGACAACGGCTCACCGTCTCCGGAGCGCTGTCAGTAACCACCGCCAGCGCTACCGATGTCACCTCCACCGTGGCCACCGTCGTAGTGCCCGTGACCGCTGTCCGATGAACCCAAGATAGTCAGGCTACCCCAATGCCAGCCGTCCGAATCGGAGCCGTCGTGATCGCCATAGCTCGGCACCGGGATTCCTGTGACCGCGGTCAGGTCCACGTGAGAGGTGGTTCGATTCATCTCCTGATCGGGCCAGCTCGTGCCGGGTTGCGGCGGTCAGCGCAGCGGCGGGATTCGGGGTGGAACCGGCGGCGCGCCAGGCGATTACATGATCCGGACGGACCAGAAGCGCACCGTCGTGGCCGATGCCGCACAGGTCTGCCAGGAGTTCCGTCGGGTGGTTGTGCTGGTCGCTGGGGAGCACTGCCACATCCAAGAGCACGCTCGTCGGGTCCAACTCGCGCGCGGCCTGCGCCCAGGCGTGCCCGTGGGCTCCGGTGAGCAGCAGATATCGGCCGTCGCGCATCAGATCGAGGGTCGAGACTCCATCGGACATCCACAGATGCGGTAACCGGGTGCCGGGCTCGCCGCGCCATCGGGCAGGTTCATCGGCTTCCGGCAGAGACGGATCCGTGCCGGGCAGCTGGTATCGGTAGCCAAGCGCGACTGCCGCCTCGCTGAGCATCGGTTCCTTCTCGGGCAATGTTTCGGCGCGATCACCGAGCCGCATCAGGGCCTGGGTAACCGTCAGTCGGCCGATCGCCCGGCGTTCGGGTTCGTAGTCGTCCAGCAGCCGGGAATCGGCGATTCCGCGCAAGACCGAGACCAGTTTGTTGGTCAGGTTCCACGCGTCCTGGATGCCGGTGTTGGCGCCGAACCCGCCGGTCGGCGGGGTGACGTGCGCGGCGTCACCGAGCAGGAAGATCCGGCCCGCGCGGTAGGAGTCGGCCACCCACCCGCCCATCTGCCACGGCCGGATTCCGGTGACGGTGAACTCTGATACCGGCAGTCCCACTGCGCGTGAAACGATCTCGCGGCACCGCTGGCCATCGAATGTCGCGGGATCGGTGACCGCGGGATCGTATTGCACCGACACCGCACCCCGATCCTGCGCGGTCGTCCACGACAAATAGGCTCGCTCGGGCAGGTCGGCCCAAGCCATGGCGAGCCGTCGGCCCTCCAGTATCGGGCGCAGATCGGCATCGAAGCCGATTTCCAGGATGTGCGCGACTACCTCGTTGCCGCTGACGCCAATGCCCGAACCCGCTCGGATCGCGCTGCTGTTTCCGTCTGCTGCCAGCAGATAGTCGGCCTCGATGGCGTATTGCTCACCGTCGGCGTCGAGCACTCGGGCGATGACCTGGTTCTCGTGCTGGCACAGGTCGAGGAAGCGGTGGCCGAAACGCAGGTCGGCACCGGCGGAGCGAGCATGTGCTCGCACGACCTCTTCCAGATCGGCCTGCTTGACAAAGGCGCTCGAACACGGCGAGACGGCGCTGAAATCATCCGCCGCGGGCAGTCGCCAGCGCTTGCGCTCCGGCCCTGCGAGCGAGTCGACCACCGCGGCGTGATCGCCTGACGGCAGGCCGCGTTCGACGGCGTAGACGCTCGCGGCGGCACCCACCGCGCGGTATGCCTCCATGGTGCGGGGATAGAAGAGCTTGGCGCGCAACCTGGTCGACACGGTGGCGTGTTTCTCGACGAGCACGGGCGTGACACCGCGGGCGGCGAGAAACAGTGCCGCCGAGGCACCCACGATGCTTCCGCCCACGATCAGGACTTGCGTACGCGACGAATGTTCCTGCGGATTGCCGTTCATGACACCAGCATCTTCGGCGGGCGAGCATCAGTCCTTCCGGGAGCCGATTCCCGATCCAATCCGACATGATCCATGGCCACTTCGATTGAATCCTTCCAATACTCCGAATCCTGCCGTGCAATCCTCCGCAGCCACCGGTCGACGTGCGATCTTCTCCTGCAATGGCCGGCACTCGCGCGGAACGTACGGAAATCGGCGATGAGTGTGTGTTCGGGAGACTGTGGGCGCTCGGCCCAGCCTCATCTGCCCCTGCCGTCGTCATTCGTGAACATCTTCGAAGAGAGCGACACGCCACCAGAATTCGCGAACAACTGGTGTCACACTTCGCGGACAGAGCCAAGCACCCATCCACCAGGGCGCGACGGCTCGCTAATCCGGATCACAGACGGTTGGATATCCGACTCCGACTCCGATCTGAACCGAGCTGACGCAATCACGATCAGCCCCATCAGCGTTCGTGACATCAAGCACATACAAGTGGCCCCAGTGCCCCGTCCAAATAGCTTGCTGCGCTACCCCCTTTCGACTGCTCGCCGAGGGTAGTCATCTGGCGGTCGAAACGGCCTGGGTGACCACCATTCGACTACCTTCGACCACCCGGCGGGAGCTATTTGGACGGGGCACTAGTTTTCGGACTTCGCCATCGGCATCGCCGCGTAGCGCAGCTCGTCGATCGGGACGGTCCGGACTGTGTAGTAGTCGGTCGGAGAGTTTCGCTGGGAACCCGGACAGCCGCCTACCCGACTACGTGAGTTCGGGCGCCGAACGGCGGCGTGGCTGGGAGGAGAACGGCGGTGCAGACACATCCGCAGGTCCGTGCGGACCGGGTGGCGGCGGTGTCGGTGGCGGGGGTGTTGACCGCCGCCATGGGTTTTTCCATGCTGCAACTGTTCCTGGTGGGGGCGCTGGGGCCACGGATCGTGCCGGATCTCGGGTTGTCCGCGGCGATGTTGGGGTTCACGACGACGGTCGGGTTCGGGACTGCCGCGCTGCTGTCGCCGCTGGCCGGGCGGGCGGTGGATGTGCTCGGCCCGCGGCGATGTCTGGTTGCCTTGTTGGGGCTGGTCGCGCTCGCATTGGGATTGATCGCTGCCGCGCCGGGGTACGCGGTGTTGCTGGTGGCGGTTGGATTGGGTGGGTTACCGCAGGCATTGGCGAATCCGGCGACCAACAAGGCGATTTTGGCGGTTGTTCCGGCTGCGCAGCGAGCGGGAGTGACGGGCACGAAGCAGTCCGGCGTGCAATTGGGCGCGATCGCGGCGGGACTGCCGTTGACGGCATTGGCCGCTTTCGCCGGTTGGCGGGTATCGGTGTTGGTGACGGCCGGTTCGGCGGTGCTGGTCACGTTATGGGTGTGGTGGACGCTGCCGACCGATCCACCGCGGCACAAGCCGGAAATCGGCGCTGCCGCAATGGGTTCGACGAGTGTCGCATCGACCGGGCCGAGCGTGGTGCGTTGGCTGGCGGTGCACTCACTGTTCCTGGGTGCTGGCATGGCCTCGATCAATACCTATCTCGCGCTGTTCGGAGAGCGTCGGCTCGGGCTCAGCGCGGCCGCGGCGGGGACGCTCGTCGCGGTGCTGGGCGTGGCCGGGATCGCGGGGCGGATCGGGTGGGCGCGGGTAGCGAGCAGGCCGCGCATGGCGGTGGTGTTGCCCGCGGGATTGGCGGTCGGGTCGGCGGGCGCCGCGGGGCTCATGGCCGCGGCACCGCTGGTGAGCGGGTTGGTCTGGGTTGCGGTCGTCGCGGTGGGGACGTTCGGGATGGCGGGTAATGCGGTGTCGATGGTGCTGGTGATCCAGCGGGCGGCACCCGGTCGGGCCGGGCGGGACTCGGCATTGGTGTCGGCCGGGTTCTTTGCCGGGTTCGCCGTGGGGCCACCGCTTTTCGGCGCTGTGGTGTCCTCAATCGACTACAGCAGCAGTTGGTTGCTGGTGGCCGCGGAATTCGTGACCGCTGCGGCCGTCGCCGCGGTGTGGGCGTTGCGGGACCGGGCATGAGCGAGCGAGATATCGATACCACCGAGTCATGCCGGAGCCGAACGGTGCCGAATCCGCAGACCTCGGCCTCGGGGACGATCCGGATCTTCGCCGCATCAGGGACTGGACAAGCGAGGCGCAGGAATGAATGAGTGCGCGGCGGTGGCCTTGAATGCGGTATTGGACCGTGCCGAGAAGACACGCGTTGTTGTGGGTGAGCGGTTCCCGTTGTACGCCGAAACCAGCCGCGGTGTTGGCGTTACGGGACCGGGCATTAGCGAGCGAAACGCCGAGGTCACTGCGGAGCCGAACGGTACCGAATCCACAGGTTTCCTCGGGGACGATCTGGAGCTTCTCCGCATCGGGGACTACCCAGGTGAGGTGCGGGAATGAGCGAGTGGGCCGAGGTGGCGTTGAATTCGGTATTGGACCGTGCCGAAAAGACGCGCGCTGTCGTGGGTGAGCGGTTCCCGTTGCATGCCGAGCGCAGCAGCGGTGAGTGGGTGACGACCTCGCGCGGTTCTTGGACCGGTGGGTTCTGGGCGGGTCTGCTGTGGCTGCGGGCTCTGCACAGCGGATCAGCCCACGACCGTTCGGCCGCCGCGCAGGTGACCGCTCGTCTGGCGGACTGGGTCGGCGCGGATACCGCGACCCGCGGATTGATCTTCTGGTACGGAACAGCTTTGGCGAGCAACGCCATAGGCGACGACACAGCTGCTGAACTGGGCGCGCGAGCCGCGCAGACCTGTCTGAACGACTTCGATCACGAACTCGGTGTGCTGCCATGGGGTTCGGCCTTCGGCGGCGCGCGATTGCTGGCCCGCGTCGATGGCGTGGCGGGCATCGTGCCGCTGTTGGCCACAGCATCGGGTACGGCTGCGACCAAAGCGCATCTGGACACCCACCTCACCCCAAGGCGCACCGAACCGCTGCCCACCCCGGCACGGGGCTGGACCGACGGCGATTGCGCCGCATGCCCGCAGCCGCCGCTGGCCACGGCATCAGGTACGGCCGCGGCCGAAGCACATCTGGATACCCACCTCATCCAATGGCGCACCGAACCGGTGTCCACCCCGGCCTGGGCGTGGACCGACGGCGATTGGGTCGCATGCCCGCAGCCGAGGACGGGCTGGAGCCGAGGACGGGCCTGGCTGCTGCTGGCGCTGGCGGATGCGAGCTGGCATATCGATACCAGCTACCTGGACACCGCCGCGGAGTTGATCGATGACACCGCACCGCTGATTCCGGCCGCCGAGATGACACCGGATGCGCCACCGGACACCTCTGCAGCCGCCATACAAGCCGTCGCGCTGCTCAAACTTGCTGCCGCACATCATGTTCCGGAGCGCGCGAAGCGCCTGAAAGACCGGGCGATCGAGATACTCGAACGGCTGACAACCCGGCATCTGAACCACTCCGGCATGCTGCTGGACGGCTGCTACGACCTGGATCGCAACCTGGCCACCGCGCACGAACTCATTTGGGGCGACTACTTTTTCGCACTCGCCCTGGCCATCCACACCGGTGTGGTCGCACCGTTCGACACCTGAACCCTGGTCAGCGCAGCACCCGCCGCGCCACCGCCTCGATATGCAGCTCATCGGGACCATCGAGGATGCGTGCCATCCGACCGGTGCGCAGCAACCGAGGTAGCGCGGTATCAGGCCCCAGCCCGGCCGCGCCGTGCACCTGGATCGCGGCGTCGGCGACCTGCTGCAGCGTGCGGGCCGCCGCGACCTTCGCCAGACCGGCCTCCACCCGAGCATCGTGACCAGCGCTGATCAGCGCGGCCGCTTTGTGTACCAGCGGCCGGGTGCCGCGGATGGCGAGCAAGGATTCGAAGACATGCTGTTGCACCAGTTGCCGTTCGGCCAATGGCCCGCGCGACTGGGTGCGGCCGCGGGCCCGATCACACATCAGCGCATACGCGCGCTCCGCCTGTCCGAGCCAGCGCAGACACCGCAGCGTTCGGCCGAGTTGCAGCCGCTCCCCCGCAATGGCCAGTGCCCGCCCGAGGTCGCCGATCACGTGGTCACCTGGTACCCGGACGCGGTCCAGTTCGATCTCCCATTGCCCGCCGACGCCCAATACCGGTACCTCGCGCACGATTCGGAAGCCGGGCGTTTCGGTCGGCACCAGCAGTAGGGTGAGCCCATCGCGACTGGGTGCCTCGCCATCGGTGCGGGCGAGCACGGTGATCACGTCGGCATCGGCGCCGCCGCTGACGAACCACTTTCGACCGGTCAGCGTCCACGAGCCATCCGGTTCGGCGGTCGCGCGGGTGGCCGTCATGACCGGATCGGTGCCGGGAGTGTCGGGTTCGGTCATCGCGTAGGCGGCGCGCAGCTCACCGGAGACCAGACGCTTCAGGTAGCTCTCGCGCACATGGTGGCCGCCATGTCGTTGCAGCATCGACACATCCAGCAGCGATGCCGAGCCGAGGATCGCGGGCCCGTGATCGCTGGCGCCCTCCGCTTCGGCCAGGCATATGTAGTCGGCGAACGAAAGTCCTTGTCCGCCCCATTCGACCGGTAACGGCAACGCCCACAATCCCGCCGTCCGCGCCGCCGCCCGCAGCTCCGCGGATATGACGGCCGCCCTCGGGCCGCCCGCGTCGAGCACATCTTCCTGGGGCACCACTGCTTCCGCGACGAAAGCTGCCACGCGCGCCCGCAATTCCGCGATATCCACCTCCGGTCCGAGCGGCCTCGATGCGGCAGTGGCCGGAACCGCACTGTGAGATGTGAACGGCGTCATGACTTCTCCTCCACGCTGACCGGGAACCCGAGTGCCCGACGGTCCGACTGCTGTTGTCCGAGGGATTGGTCGGCGGGCAACCGCGCCGAGTTCCCACGGGCAGCACGACCGTTCAACAGGGAGAGCCATGACACCCGGCACCATGCGGACATCCGGCACCGACCAGCTAACGGCACCCCTGCGGGGCATGCGATTTCACACGGCGAGCCCACCCGGCCCGATCACCACGGCAACCGAACACCTGCACTTGCTCGGCGCCGAACCGCTCGACGGCGACGCCGACGCACTGACCCTCACCGGCCCGGACGGCAGTGCGGTGCACGCCGCGGTGGCCTGGGGCGGATCCGGCAGTCAGGTGCACGATGAGGCGACCGCGCAGGCCGCGGCGGGACTGATGCTGGTGCACGGCCGACGCGACGGCACACCGCGCGGTCTGGCGGTGGACTACGTCTCGACTGCCGCCGGAATCCTCACGGTGCAGGGACTTCTCGCCACCCTGATCGGTCGCGCCCGCGGCGGCACGCTGACCGGAGTGGATGTCGCGGTCGACAAGACGGCCTTGTTGACCGTCTCCCAGTATCTGGCGGCAGCATGCGCCGACGATGACGAAGCGACCTCGCTGGCACCGGGCGGGCCGCCGTTCACTACTGCCGACGGCGTCCAATTCGAGGTAGAAGCCCTCGACGTCGGTGTGTGGGCCGATTTCTGGCGGGCGTTGGACGCACCGCAGGACGCATTGCGAAAGGGCTGGCGGCCCTTCCAATTCCGCTACGCAACCGCCTGCGCACCGATTCCCCGGGCACTGCACGACACCACCGCGCTGCGGAGCTGGGCGCAGGTGCGGGCCGCCGCCGAGGAGTCCGGCGCGGACGTGTGCCGACTGCGCACACTCACCGAGCGCGGCCAGGAGATGCGCGCCAATGGCGAGGACACCGTGCCATGGCAGTTCCGCCTGGGCAGCGAAAGGCATACTGCCGCTTTGGCTTCCGCACCGGCGACCGATCGCCCGCTCGCGGGTTTCACCGTGCTGGAGGCCGGACGTCGGGTGCAGGCTCCGCTGGCCGCGCATCTGCTCGGGCTGCTCGGCGCGGACGTGGTGCGCATCGAGCCGCCGGGCGGCGACCCGCTGCGCGGTATGCCGCCCACCTGCTCGGATATCTCCGCGCGCTGGTTGGCGCTGAACCGGGGCAAGGACGCGGTCGAGATCGACATCAAATCCGCCGAGGATCGGAAGCGGTTGTGCGAGTTGGCGGCCGGAGCGGATGTGTTCCTGCACAACTGGGCGCCCGGCAAGGCCGAGCAGCTCGGATTGGGCGCTGATGACCTGTGGGCGGCCAACCCCGGCCTGATCTACGCCTACACCAGCGGCTGGGCCGGGCGGCTCGCCGACGCCCCGATGGGCACCGACTTCATGGTGCAGGCCCGTACCGGGGTCGGCGAGGCAGCACGGCCCGCGGATGAAGCACCGATACCGTCGCTGATGACGCTGCTCGATGTGCTCGGCGGCATGTTGGGCACCGAGGCGATCCTGGCGGGTCTACTCGCCCGCGAGCAGACCGCGCGCGGTGTTCGGGTCGAATCCTCGCTGCTCGCGGCCGCGAATCTGCTCACCGCGCCCGCGCTGCGCCGGGCCGCCGACGGACTGGACCCGCGCCGACCGGCCGGATTCCGCCGACCACTGGCCACCGCTGACGGGTGGGTCATCCCCACCGACGAGCACGCCGCGGCGGCCGTCGAGCACGCCGATCGAATCGGCGGTCTGTCCACCACACAAGCCGTCGTCGCCTTGCGCGACAGCGGAATCGAAGCCACCGCGGTAACCACGGATTTGGCCGATCTGCCCGGCGACCCGCGCTGCACCGACGCATTGACCACCGACTCACTCGGCGCTGTCGCTGTTTCGTCTCCCTGGAGTTTCCGATGAGCCTTGTGCTGCACGATCTGGTCCCGCATCGGCTCCGCCGTTCGTGGGCCGCCGACGGCGCCTGTCCCGACCTCGACCTGTATTCACTGTTTCGTGCGCAGCGCTGCCTCGACCCACATCGCACCGCGCTGCTCGATGCCAAGGGCAAGGTCTGCTATACCCAACTGGACCGGCTGGTCCGTCGCCTGGCGGCGGGTCTGGCCGCCGCGGGCGTCGGCCCCGGAGACGTTGTCGGCGTACAGCTTCCGACCTCCCGCGAAGCGGTCATCACCGACCTGGCTCTGGCCGCGCTCGGCGCCGTGGCGCTGCCGTTTCCGGCGGGCCGCGGCATGCGGGAGGCCGAATCGCTGCTGCGCCGCGCCGAGGCCGTTGCCGTACTGGCTGCCACCGATTTCCGCGGCCACGCCCACGCGGCGAATCTTGCCGAACTGCTCGGCGAATTACCGGACCTGCGTTTCGTCGCCGCCGTCGGCAAGGAGCCCGTCCCGGACCGATGTATCTCCTTCGCCGAACTGCTGCGCGCGGACGGCGAATTGTTCGTCCCGGCGCGGCCCGATCCCGATACCGCCGCCCGGATCCTGGTCTCCTCCGGTTCGGAGTCGGAGCCGAAAATGATTGCCTACTCACACAATGCGCTTGCCGGCGGCCGCGGCAACTTCATGGCCGCGCTGCTCGAGGGCGAACCGCCGCGCTGCCTGTTCCTGGTCCCCCTCGCCTCGGCCTTCGGCAGCAGCGGCACCGCCGTCACCCTCGCCCGACACGGCGGCACCCTCATCCTGCTCGACCATTTCACCCCCGAGGCGGCACTGGCCGCGATCGAAAAACACCGGCCGACCCACGTTCTCGGCGTCCCGACGATGGTTCGAATGATGCTCGAACACAACGCATCCGGCACCGATACCGGCTCGCTGCAGGCTCTTGTGCTCGGCGGTGCACCGCTGGACCGAGCCACCGCCGACGAAGCCGAAAACGCCTTCGGCTGCTCGGTCATCAACCTCTACGGCTCCGCCGACGGCGTGAACTGCCACACCGATATCGGCGAAACCGATACGGCCACTGCCGGTCCCGGCATTATTGTCGGACGTCCGAATCCGCGCGTCGCCGAAATACGCATCACGAATATCGATACCGGCGAAACCGCCCCCGCGGGTGCGACCGGCGAAATCGTGGCCCGTGGCCCGATGACCCCGCTGTGTTACGTCGGCGATCCCGAACTCGACGCCCGCTACCGCACCGACGACGGCTGGGTCCGCACCGGAGATCTCGGCGTCCTCGATGCCGACGGACGCCTGCACGTCGTCGGCAGGCTCAAGGAGATCGTGATCCGCGGCGGTGCGAATATCAGCCCGGCCGAGGTGGAGCAGCTGCTCGCCGGTCACCCCGACATCCGTGACGTCGCGTGCGTCGGTGTGCCGCATCCGAGATTGGGTGAACGGCTCGCCGCGTGCGTCGTGCCGCGGCCCGGTCACACACCTGACCTGGACGGATTGTGCGCACACCTGAGCGCTCACGGTTTGGAGCGCGGGAAGCATCCCGAATCGCTACTGCTGCTCGATGCGCTACCCCTTACTCCGGCAGGCAAACCGGACCGGGCAGCCATGCGGGCGGCCATGAGCTGAAATCGGCTGTGGGGCAGGCACTTCACGTGCCTGCCCCACCGTTCTCAGGAACCGGACATGACCTTCTTCAATGCGGCGGCCGCATCGCGGTAGACGGTCAGCAGTTCCTGGTCCTGGCCCGGGTAGTTGACGATCGACACCTGCTTGGCGCCACTGTCGGGCAGCACGGTTCCACTGGACATGTGCGCGTTATCGAGCACGAACTCGGGCTTCTTCGCCGCGAGCGCGGATAGCTGTCCCGGTGTGACTGCCTCGGGCCCATAGGTGCCGACGATATCGGCACCTGCCAACTGCGCCGCCCAGGTCGAAAAGACCTGCGCCACCACGGTCGGCTGCTTGCCGCCCGGCCATGCGGCCCGAATGTCCTTGCCCAGCCTGTCGTATTCGGCGGTGAACGTCGCCGTCCAGGCATCGGCGGCCGCCGCGGTGCCGAACTGGGTACCAAGGGATTTGACCTGTGCGGTCGCCTTTTCGGCGGAGTTGTCGAGGTTCACCTCGATCAGCTTCGCCTTGGCACCGGCGGCCTCCTTGATCTTCGCCGCGAACGGTTCGAACGGCGCGTACAGCACGAAGTCCGCCTCGGCGACCGCGGTCAGATCCGACGGCTTGGGGTCGTAATCGGGTGCGTGGTGCACCGATGCGGGCACTATCACCGTGACATCTTCCGCGCCTGCGGCTTTCGCGAACGCGGCTTCCCAGGTGGTGGTGGCGACGATCTTGGGGTGCTGGTGTCCGTCGTGGTGGTCGTGATCGCCGTCGGTGCTGGAGCAGCCGCCGAGCAGCACACCGGCTGCCACGGCGAGGGCCAGCCCCGCGGTCAGTGCGTGGAAACGTGCCATGAGTTGTATCTCCGTTCGGGGATCAGGTGGGCCGCGAGGGCGACTGCCCCCGCGGTGAGGACCAGGACCGGCCCGGGAGGCAGGTCGAAGGCGAGGGCGAGGAGGAAGCCGACGAGGTTGACCGTGACGCCGATACCGATGGCCCAGCAGATAATCGATATGAGCGAGTGGCCGAGCCGCCGCGCGGCCAGCGCGGGCAGTAGCGTGAGCGCATCGACCAGCAGTGCACCGGTGAGCCGAATCGCCCCGGCCACCGCCACCGCGACCAATACCAGCAGCACCAGCGTCAGCCACCGCACCGGCACCCCCGATACCAGCGCCAACTCCCGATCGTGCAGCAGCAGGGCCAGGTCGCGCCGTCGCCACCAGAACAGCGCGGGCACCGCAATCGCGAGTGCCGCAAGCACTATCACGTCCTGGGTGCGCACCGAGAGGATGGAGCCCCACAGCAGCGAGAACGCCGATGACGCATTCACCCCCGCCAGTGCGAGCACCAGCAATGCCGCCGCGATGGCCAGGCTCATCAGCAGACCCATTGCCCCGGACAGGCTTTCCGGCGTGCGGGCCAGCGGCGAGATCCCGGCTCCGGCGACCGCGCAGGCCACCAGCCCGCACAGCGCCGGATCGAGTCCGGTCAGCATCCCGACGGCAGCGCCGAGCAATGCGACGTGCATCATCGCGAACCGCACCGGAATGATGTCGAGCCCGACGATCACCACCCCGACGATCGGCAACCCGATCGACCCGAGCAGCAACGCCAGTCCGGCCCGCCGCACCGGGACCAGCCCGAGCAGATCGGCCACCGCCGCGGGGCCGTTCACGACGCCGCCCGTATCTTGCGAACTCGCGCCGGGATGCGCACCGCAGCAACGAATCTCATTCGACCTCCCGCAACCGGCCCGCCGCCATTTCCAGCACCCGGTCACAGCGCCGCGCCAGCGCCCGATCGTGGGTGACCACAACGAGCGTGACCGGCAGTCCGGCCAATACCTCGGCCGCCTCGTCCTGTCCCGCGAAATCGAGTGCGGCCGTCGGCTCATCGGCCAGCACGACACCCGCGCCCGCCGCCACACAGCCCACCGCCCGCGACAGGTGGATGCGCTGCAACTGCCCACCCGACAGCGTGTCGAGCGGCCGGCCGACCAGCGCGCCGACTCCGAGCCGCGTCGCCATCGCCGCGGCCGCCGCCCGGTCCCCGCTGCTGGCCAGCAGTTCACCGGCGAGCAACGGAAACCGCCCAGCCGCCGGACGTTGCGGAATCCATGCGCAGACCCGGCGACGCCACGCCTGTTCGGCAGTGCCGCCGCCGGTACGCCCGCCGACGGTGATCTCGCCGCGGATCGCGCGGTGCAGACCGAGCACCGCACGCAGCAGCGTCGTCTTGCCGGAACCGTTGGTGCCGGTCAGCGCGACTCGCTGTCCGGCGGGGACGTCGAGATCGACATCGCTGACGACCTCGATGCGACCGTGCCGGCATGACACCCCCGCCAACCGCAGCTCCAGTCCGCCCATCACACCACCTCCGCCATACCCGGCCCGATCCCAGCGATCGGGCGGCGCGCACCGAGCGGTAGTCGCACGGGTGCACCGATCGGTTCCCCGGGCGCGGGCGTCTCCGCCGCCTGCAACAGCGCGACCAAGGTTTCGCGAGCCCGCGCGACCCGCGAGCGGATGGTGCCCGTCGGGCAGCCCACGGTCTGCGCTGCCTCGGCATAGGACAGGCCGAGTATCTGGGTCAGGACGAATGCCTCCCGCCGTTCCGCGGGCAGGCCGCGCAGCAGATCGGCAATCGCCATTTCCTCTGGAAAATCCGGTCTTTCGTGGTCGCGGCGATGGTCCAGGTCCTGCTGCCACTCGGCCAGCTGTGCGTTCTTCGGTCGGGCCGCGGCACTGCGGAACCGATCGACGACCACCCGCCGCGCAATCGACAACAGCCAGGTCCGGGCGGTGGACCGACCCGCGAACCGCGGCAGGCTGCGCATGGCGCGCAGGAAGGTCTCCTGCGTGAGATCGTCGGCGGACTGCACATCGGTCAGATGGGCGATGAAACGCCACACATCACGTTGCGTCGATCGGATGAACTCGGCCAGCGCCGCTCGATCTCCCGTGCCGGCCGCCAGCGCGAGCGCGGTCAGTTCTTCGTCGGACATGGACGGTTTCCAGACCGGCACGACTCACCCGGGTGCACCGCGGGAAATGTCAGGAGGGACAACGAAATACCACTGCCGAGCGGCAGTGTTCTCAATAGTGAATGCATATGTCGAACAATCTCGGTTCAGCGACGCCGCAGAGCGCGGCGTTGAAAAGACCGGTCGCACACGGCTTATCGCCGCGCACCGATGAGTGCGCGCACCACCTTCGGCGACCGCTGGGCGGATAGCTCGCCGCACCTACGTCCAGGACGGATGCACAAGCTACGACGGCGACGTCCGCCACTCGTGCGCGCCGCACCGATGAAGTGCCGACCGGAATCGTCGGCCACCGGTCCCGCGCCACTGCACCGAAACCATTCCGGCTGCCCGTGACGGACTCTCAGACCACAACCACGCCGACCGGCGGTCCCCGCCGAGCCACCACATGACGCAGCGCGGCACCGCGCAAGGGCACGGCCGCGCGCTCGGAAACGACCGGAACACCGACCCCGGCTTCGTCCACCGTCGAGTGGATCAACACCAACAGCAGCGGTGCCAGAATCCGCGAATACAGCGCGCGCAACAGCGCGAACAAGGCCCGCTCGCCACACCAGAGCCACACCGCACAAACCACAGCGGCCACCACATGCCCGGCGATCATCGCCAGCGAACCTGCGTGTGCGAGGGAACCCGGCAGAGCCGAAACATGGGATGCGCCATGACTGCCCGATACCACCGAGACACCGAACCACAGGTGCAGTGCCGCCTGCATCACCAGCAGGCCACCGCCGATCGCAAGGATTCCCCGCTGCCGATCGGCCAGCGCCCACGCCACCGAACCCGTCGCAGCAAACGCCACGAGCAGCGTCGACAATGACAGCGCGTGCCCGGATGCCTCGGCGTGGCCGACGGCGGACAACAACACACCGATCGCCGCGAATATCGCCGCACGGATAGCCCGCAGGTGCGGCGATATCGGCAAGCGGTTCATAACAATGCCCATCCTCCCATCCGGCACGCGCGTGCGAGTCGGAAGGGTTTGATCAGCCGCGCTCGGTCATCTCTCGAGCCATGCCCGGCGCGACCGAGCACGATCCGAGGTTTCGATCATTGCCTGCGCCGCATCACCGCGCCGCCACCGATCAGCAGGCCGAGCGCGCCGAGCACGATGCCGATGACGCCGAGCCAGCGTGCGGTGTCATCGCTGGCGGACCCGCTGCTGGTCGACATCGCCGGAATATCGCCGTGGTTCTCGGCCCCACCGGATTGTTTGGCCGCCAAAGCCAAAGTCGGAGCGGGGTATTCGGGCTCACCCTTACCGGTTTCGGGCTGATCCTCCCACTTGACGATCTCGCCGTCAGCGTAGGTCTGCACCGCTGGCATGGTCATTTTGTCCATATCGGGCAGCCCATTGGCGAGCACCGTGAACTGCCCGAACTGTCCCGGCCCGATCCCACCACCGGAGTCGGCGGTCCAGGTGACGGCGGTGACACTGCCGTCCTTGTGTGTCACCACTTTCCAGCCGGGCACCGCCAGGGTATCGACAGCGGTGACCCCCGGAATCCGCACCGCCAACTCGACAGTCGGGCTATTGGTCAGCGATTCGTTCGGCACCCGGAACACCAGCACTGCCGAACCGCCACGCGTCGCACCCGGCGCCGACACGGTGACATGAGCCGATGCGGGCGCCGCGGCGACCACCACGGCGGCCGCTGCGGCGACGACGGTCGAACCCACACGTCTCAACCAAGATTTGTTCATCGTCGAGATCACTCCTTCGGATAAAGGAATCGAACGCAACTGATGCTCAGCAGTGACGATAGCCGCGCGATACCCCCGTACCAGGGATATCGGCTTATCCGGCGACCCAGCCGGTAGGTATCCCTCAGCCGATACTGAACGGCTCGCCCCACACGGTGACCCAGGTGACGACATTGGCGGTCTCCACCTCGACGCCCACAAAGGAGCGAGCCTGGGCATACCCGGCACATCCATTGAGGTCGATGGTTTCATCGGCCCAGGACACACCCCCGCTGGGGCCCTTGAACTCGTGCCGGATCCGGTGCACCTCCTGGCCGAAATCATCCGCCTGCTCGAGGTCGAGCAGGAAGAACGACTTCGCCTGGCCGGGACCCAATGTCAGATTGCCGCCGCTATTGGCGCCTGCACCCGGCTTGACGTGCTGCCCGTCACTCCAGTCGAGGGTGCCCGTCACTCCGCCATTGGCGCCGCCACCGGCGATATTGACCTGGCATCCGACAACGTAACCGGGGGCGATGCGACCGCCCCGGACGCCGGGCCCGGACAACTCGACCGACGCCGTCCCCGACACCCACGCATTGCGGTGCAGCGGCGTCGCCCCCATCGACGGGTTGATATTCGCCGACTCACCGGACAGCGTGATATCGACGACGGTGCCATCCGACAGCGTCTTGGTCAGATGCGCGCCGGGCAGCGGTACGAAGGTATCGGCATTCGCCGCGCCCGTGGCGCAGCATCCCAGACCGGCGACGGTCGCGATCCCCAGACCGGCGAGCCGGGCAATGAGCTTGCGGTTGATCATCTTTGACTTCCTCGAAGAGTGAATTCGCTCGAGCGAGAAGAGATTCGACAAATCCGGGATCAGCCGATGCTGAACGGAGCCCCATAGAGGGTGGTCTTCGAGTAGTGGTCGCCGATGATTTCCACAACCGTGTACGCACGCGCCTGCGCATAGCCCGCACAGCCCTGGATCTCGATCTCGGCGTCCTGATACTCCACCGAGTACGTGCCGGGCTTCGGAATGTCCTTGTAGTCGATCTGAACGAACTTCACCTCACCGGGCCCGAGATTCACCCCCACCGAACCGCCGAGTGATCCCCCGCTCAGGTTGATTCCGCCGGACACTCCCGCCGAGATCGCATTGTCGGCAATGCTGACCTGGCACCCGACGAGGTAGCCGGTGCTCAGCTGCGAAATACCGTGTGTCGACGAATTATTGGTGCCCGCAGCGCCCGAAGCGCCGTTGTTGGGACCGACCGCACCCTCCGGCGTGACTGCGACCTCGGCGATCGCATTACCCGACACCCACACCGTGCGCCCGGCACCATTGGCCGCCAACGAGGGCGACACGATCGCATGCTCGCCATTGCGAATAATGTTCACGCCCGGACCGGCCTTCTGCCCATCCGGCAATGCGACGAACGCATCGGCATTCGCGGCACCCGTCGACAGCAAACCAACGGCCACAACCGCGCCCGCCCCAGCAATCCCCAGACCCCGGCGCACGCCGAAGCCACAGACATCTCTCACTACTAACCCCTCAACAGGTGCGCCACTTACGATTCAGCGTTCGCGACACCCTCCGATCCCGGGCGTCGGCGCTGACCGATCGGTAGTCGCGCCCGAACGCCGAGAGTTCCCGCCCGGCGCGAATCTGTGGCACGGGTCACGACCCGGGTACGGATGACCACCAGCGCGGGTCCAACACGCCTGGCCGCGATACGCATCCGGCCCAGTCCCTGTGACCGAACAAGTGCTCCCGTCCCGTTCCGGGCGAACCGGGAGCAGCGTGGTAGCCGGGGATGTGCTGAAGTTGTGAGGTGAGGCCGGTATCGTCCGGCACGATGCGCGGGCAGCTGGCTCAACGATCCGCGCGGAGGAGGATCACCGTGACCGACCGACCGCATACGGCAGCGACAGCAGAGACGCCAGGAACACCGTCGGGTGCGTCCGGCGCGCACAGTACGGCCGGGCTCGCGGTGGTGGTCGGTGCGCTGGGTGTGGTGTTCGGTGATATCGGGACCAGCCCGATCTACACCCTGCAGACGGTGTTCAATCCGAGCGACCCGCATCCCGTTCCGGTCAGCCGGGACAACGTATTCGGTGTGGTGTCGCTGGTGTTCTGGTCGGTAATGATCATTGTCACCGTCACCTATGTGCTGCTGGCGATGCGCGCCGATAACGATGGCGAGGGCGGCATCATGGCGCTGATCACGTTGCTGCGGCGCTGGACCGCGCCGGGCGGCCGCCGCACCGCCATGGCACTGTCCGCGCTGGGCATCTTCGGCGCGTCATTGTTCTTCGGCGACAGCATGATCACCCCGGCGATCTCGGTGCTGTCGGCGGTCGAGGGACTCAAGGTCGTACAACCCTCGCTGGAAGAGCTGATCGTGCCGATCACCGCGGTGATCATCGTGGCGTTGTTCCTGGTCCAGAAGCGCGGAACCGCGGCGGTCGGCCGGGTTTTCGGACCCGTGATGATCGCCTGGTTCATCACGATCGGTGCGTGCGGTGTCGCGGGCATCGGCAAACATCCGGAGATCCTGAAGGCACTGTCACCGACGTATGCGCTGAGCTTTCTGTTCGGCCATTTCGGCATCGCCTTCTTCGCGCTGGCCGCGGTCGTGCTCGCGGTCACCGGCGCCGAGGCGCTCTACGCCGATATGGGGCACTTCGGCCGCCGAGCGATCACCCGCGCCTGGCTCGTCCTGGTATTCCCCGCGTGCGTACTCAGCTATATGGGCCAGGGTGCGCTGATCCTCGACGATCCCGCCAATCTCAGCGCCCCGTTCTTCCTGCTCGTGCCCGGATGGGGGCGACTACCGATGGTGCTGCTGGCCACCGCGGCCACGGTCATCGCCTCCCAGGCGGTGATCACCGGCGCGTACTCGGTCGCCGCGCAGGCCGCTCAGCTCGGCTATCTGCCCAGGCTGCGCATCGCGCACACCTCGGAGTCCACCATCGGCCAGATCTACGTGCCGTGGATCAACTGGCTGCTGATGGTTTCGGTGCTGACCTTGGTCTTCGCCTTCCGTTCCTCGGCGGCACTGGCCTATGCATTCGGCATGGCGGTCACCGGCACCATCACCATCACCACGCTGCTGTTCTTCTATGTCGCCCGCGCGAAATGGCAGACACCGCTGTGGTTGATCGCGCTGGGCGCGATCCCATTGCTGGCGGTCGACCTGCTGTTCGTTACGGCCAATATCACCAAATTCGTGCACGGGGCTTGGCTGCCGCTGCTGATCGGCATCACCGCATTCACCATCATGACCACTTGGCAACGCGGCCGCGAAATCGTCACCGCCGAGCGCGAACGGCGCGAGGGATCGCTCGGCGAGTTCGTCGACGAACTGCAGAGCGGAACTGCCTCGGCGATCACCGTCCCCGGCACCGCCATCTTCCTCAATCGCGGCAAACAAACCGCGCCACTGGCCATGCGGGCCAATGTCGAGCACAACCACGTCCGGCACCAACAGATCGTGATCATCTCCATCAAGACCGAGCCGGTGCCGCGCGTTCCGGTGGACCAACGCGTCGCCATCGACCACCTCGGCTACCGCGAGGACGGCATCATCTTCGTCACCGCCCGCTACGGCTATATGGAAACCCCCGACGTGCCCGCCGCACTGGCCCTACTCGACCCGGCGGAAACCGAAGGCCTACTGCAACTCGACGACGCCTCGTACTTCCTCTCGACCATCGAACTGCGCCGCGGCGACGCCCCGACCATGGCGGACTGGCGTAAGCGACTGTTCATCGCCACCAGCCACATCACCGCCGACGCTGCCGAATACTTCGGCCTCCCCCGCGACCGCACGGTCATCATGGGCTCACAGATCGAGGTGTAGCCGGTGCCGCGGCTCAGCCGCACAATCGACCACACGGTCGCACCGAGCAGCAGGGCGTTGCGCAGTGTCAGAACCAGCACGCCGGGCCAGCTTCCGGTGGCCACCCGGTCGTAGACGAACGGGAATTCGACCTGGCTCACCAGCGCGGTAACCAGCACCAGGACCACGACGGGCCGCTGTGTGGTGCGCGAGTCGAGCGCGCACACCGCGGCCACCGCCACCGCCCACACCAGGTACTGCGGGCTGAGCACCCGGCTGGTCGCCAAGGCGAGCAGCACCGCGGCCAAGGCCAGATCCGCTGACGGAGGCCGCATGCGCCACCAGG
Source organism: Nocardia sp. NPDC004604 (assembly GCF_040609795.1). Classification (NCBI taxonomy): domain Bacteria; kingdom Bacillati; phylum Actinomycetota; class Actinomycetes; order Mycobacteriales; family Nocardiaceae; genus Nocardia; species Nocardia sp. NPDC004604. The sequence goes on along the minus strand of NZ_JBEXLC010000084.1, from coordinate 17,863 downwards.
CGACCAGCAGCACCGCGCCGCCGATGACCGTGGCCGCCACGCAGCCCAGGGCCACGGCGGACACCCCCGGCCCCGACAGTTCCTCGGCCCCGTAGCGATGCACGATGCGCCAGCCGCCGGTCACCAGCCGAGCGATCAATAGCGGTGTGGCAGCGACAGATTCGATCTGCAACCCGCGCTTCGACTGGAACTGCAGGAACGACCACGCGCCCGGACCCAACACCGTCAGCCCGACGCTCGCCAGCACGCCGACACCGGCAGCCACCGCACTCATCCGCCACAGCGCCCGCCAGCGCAACCCCAGCACGACCACCAGCGGCCACACTTTCAGCAACACGCCAGCGGCGGCGGCGGCACCCGCCGCCGCCGGTCGGCGCGTCGCCCACAGCAGTGCGACGACCGCGGCCGCCGCCACGATCAGATCGAATCGGCCGTAACAGACCCGGCCCAGCAGTGCCACCCCGAGCGTCCAGACCCATGGCCCGGTCGCCCGGCCCGCGCGCGGCGCGGCCCGGATCAACAAGGCCAGCACGCCCGCGTCCGCAGCCGCGACCAGTGCGAAGAACCACCAGTTGTAGCCGTGCCCGCCACCGAGCAGCCAGGGCAGCACCAACAGCGCGCCCGCACCGGGCGGATACTGCCACCGCTCATCGTGCAGCGGGAAAATATTCTGGGACACAATGAGTTCGGCCCATTCGCGGTACAGCGTCAAGTCCGCGGCCGCGGCATCCCAAATACTGTGCGGCAGCGCCGTCACCCCGGTGAACACCACCATCAGCAGCCGAGTGACACCCCACACCAACCACAACCTCGATACCGACGACAGCCCACGCACAATGCCGCAGCCTAACCATCGGGACCCTGATGAGCACGAGATGCAGGTGGGGGGCACCGCCGTTGAAGGGCGTCCGGAATCAGGGCGTTGTCGGATCCGACGAATCCGACGGCCCGGCCGAATCATCTTCGCCGAGGCCGAATCTCGATCGGCGATGCGCGTCGCGCAGCTGGTGCTCCGCCTTGATCGACATCGGATGATCGGATCCGAGGGCACGCAGGCAGCTGGCGTGGGTTGCCATGTACCAGTAGAGCGCTTCGTCGTGCTGCCCCGACGCCCAGCACGCATCGGCGAGTACCAACTGCGCCCCGAGCGTGCGCGCATCCTCCGCACCGAACGCGTCGATACATTGACCCAGCTCCCACCGACGCTGGGCAATGTCCGGATGCGCCACCGGCGCGCGCTCCTGCGCCGCGGTTCGCACTCCCAGCCGGTGACCGAACCGCCACGCGATGACGCCGCCGACCCCGGCGACCGCATAGGCACGCCAGTAGCCGTTGTCGGAAAACCACGATCCGACCGCGAAGATCGTGCAGTACGCGGCCACCCCCGCACCGATCCTGCTGCCCCAGAACCAGAACGCCGACCTGCGCATTGATCTCCTTTCGACAGATAGTCGGTGCGTGCTACGCAGCTGTTCGTAGCCGAATGCACTCACGATTGGTCCGCCCACCCCGATGTGGCCACTGCGGAATCCGCCGCATCGGCGATAACTCTGGACTAATAGGTCATTACCCGATCTGTCGTTGATCGGGCGGGTGGACGCATTGCAGGGTGGAACTGCCGAGACCGGCACTGTTGCACACCTTGACACGGGAGAGATCGTTGTCCGTTCCAGACCACCCGAAAACCACTGCGGCCCTTGGCAGTTCGCGCACCGTCACCGATCGGCTCGGCACCGCCGGGGCAACCCCTTCCATACGCCGTCGGGCCGCCCGATAGCGCGTGGCCCGGTGATGTCCACCTGGCAGCAGGTGGTCAACACGGTGACCTCGGGGCAGTGCGTCGCCGGAGTCGTCGCGGAGTTCGCGGGCTACTACCCGTGGCCGGGCCTGGCATTCGTGCCGATCCGTGATGCCGCGCCCGCCCGCTGGGCGCTGGTGTGGCGCACCGCCGCGGAAACACCGCTGATCCGGGCATTCGCCGAAACGGTGTCCGATGTCGTCGGCGGCAACTGATCGCTTTGCCTCATGAGCAGCAGGTCGGTCCGCAGCACGGCGCCGCCGCATCCTCGACAGTCGGCCGCGGCGCCGGTTTGACGGCCTTGACGATCGCCGAATGCATGCCGTCGGCCACGGAATGGGTTGCGGTGATTTCGATTTCGGTGAAACCGGCCGCGGCCAGCCCGGCGCGGTATTCGGCGAACGAGAGCGCACCGGCGATGCAGCCGACATAGTCGCCGCGTTCGGCGCGCTGCTGTGCCGAGAGCGCATCGTCGGCGATGACGTCGGAGATCCCGATCCGCCCGCCGGGCACGAGCACGCGGGCCATCTCGGCGAATACAGCGGATTTATCCACCGACAGGTTGATAACGCAGTTGGAGATCACCACGTCGATGCTGTTGGCGGGCAACGGGATCGCCTCGATCGTGCCCTTCAGGAATTCGACGTTCGCCGCATCGGCCTTCGCGGCGTTCTCCCGCGCCAGGGCCAGCATCTCGTCGGTCATATCGACCCCGTACGCCTTACCGGTCGGACCGACGCGACGCGCCGAAAGCAGAACATCGATGCCGCCGCCGGAACCCAGATCCAATACCCGCTCGCCCTCGCGGAGTTCGGCGACGGCAGTCGGATTGCCACAGCCCAGCGACGCGGCGGTTGCGGCGATCGGGAGTTGGTCGCGGTCGGCGGCCCGGTAGAGGCTGGCGCCGAAATTGGCATCGACCTCGACCGAAGGGCTGCCGCAACAATCGTTGGCGACACCGCCTTCGGCAACCATATTCGCGGCCTCGGCATACCGCGCCCGGACGGTCTCACGAAGTTCGCTGTGCTGATCTGTCATGACACACCCCTAGTTTGTAGGTTAACCAGGCAGGGAGAAGATTCGTCTGCCTGGCTGTATTGATGAATGTCGATACAGCTTGCGCCCTGAATCGATGAATGTCAATATAGATGGGTGTCGAAACAGGATCTGCCGGTAACCGGCTCCACCAACGCCTGCTGCGCCCCGACGTTGACCAGCTCGCTGGACCACGAGGCGGCGGCGGAGCTGGCGTCGTCATTCAAGGCGCTGGCCGATCCGGTCCGGCTACGGCTGCTGTCACTGATCGCCTCCCGCCCCGGCGAACAGGTCTGCGTCTGTGAGCTGACCCCCCAGTTCGACCTGTCCCAGCCCACCATCTCGCACCATCTCAAGGTGCTGCGCGAGGCCGGCCTCATCGACTGCGAGCGTCGCGGCACCTGGGTCTTCTACTGGGCGATACCGCAAGTACTGCACCGACTTTCGGCCGTCTTGAGCACCACGGGCGCCGAGCCCGTGACCGTATCCGAATGAGCACGCCCGCGCTGGCGCGGCGGTTGCTCGCGGAGTTCGTCGGGACGGCACTACTGGTCTGTGTTGTCGTCGGTTCCGGGATCGCCGCCGCCCAGCTCTCGCCCGACGACATCGGACTGCAACTGCTGGAGAACTCGACCGCGACGGTATTCGGACTCGCGGTGCTGATCCTGATGTTCGGGCCGGTCTCCGGCGCTCACTTCAACCCCGCCGTCTCCGCCGCGGACTGGCTGCTCGGCCTGCGCCACGGCACCGGGCTGACCGGCCGCGATGTCATTGCCTACACCGGCGCGCAAATCGGCGGTGCAATCGGCGGCGCGGTGCTGGCGAACGTCATGTTCGACCAGACCCCGGTCCAGATCGCCACCCACCACCGCGTCAGCGGCGGACATCTGGTCGGCGAAATCATTGCTACCGCAGGACTTGTCGCGGTCATCTTCACCCTGGCCCGCACCGGCCGCGCGACGCTGTCGGCGGCCGCGGTCGCGGCCTGGATCGGCGCGGCCTACTGGTTCACCAGCTCCACGTCATTCGCCAATCCGGCGGTCACGATCGGGCGCGCCTGCTCCGATACGTTCGCCGGAATCGCGCCCGCCTCCGTCCCGGGATTCATCGCCGCCCAAATCGTCGGCGCGCTCGCCGGACTCGCCCTGGTTCGCGTCCTCTACCCCAGCACCACGGCCGAATCGGCAGCGGATGTCATCACTCCCGCCTCCTGAAAGATCCGATCCACCCATGGCCGCCAAGCCCAGTGTCCTGTTCGTCTGCGTCCACAATGCCGGACGCTCCCAGATGGCCCAGGGTTTCCTCACCCATCTCGCCGGAGGCGCCATCGACGTGCGCTCCGCCGGAACCGCGCCCGCCGATACCATCAATCCCCTTGCCGTCGAGGCGATGGCCGAACTCGGCATCGATATCACCGGGCAGACACCCAAGATCCTCACCCCCGACACCGCGGAAACCTCCACCGTCGTCATCACCATGGGGTGCGGCGACACCTGTCCTTATTTTCCCGGCGTCAGCTACCGCGACTGGAAACTCGACGACCCCGCGGGCCAAGACCTGGACACCGTCCGGGCCATCCGCGACCAGATCGAACAATGCGTGCGCGACCTGCTGAGTGAACTCGGCATCCAGAGCTGACACCTGGCGCATTACCGACCACATTCGCGGACCACGGTTCGACTTCACGAACGAAACCGGGCGCGCCGAGCCGGATTCGCCTGCCGAGCGAGTCCTAGAACACGTTCTAGACAGTTTTGATGTTTTGTCTTACGCTCGGTTCATGACGACAGAGTTGTCTCACCGTCCGCAGTTCGAATTGAGGTCCGCGGAGACCTGGCGGGATCCGTGGCAGATGTATGCCGAGCTGCGAGCACACGATCCCGTGCATCACGTTGTGCCCCAGGATGATCCGGTGAGCGACTACTATGTGCTGTCCCGCTATGCGGATGTGCACGCGGCGGCGCGCGACGTCACGACGTTCTCCTCGGCACATGGGCTGACCGTCGACTACCGCGATCTCGGCGAAATCGGCCTGCCGGAGCCGCGGCCGTTCGTCTTCACCGATCCGCCGGATCACACGACCTTCCGCAAGCAGGTCATGAAGGGCTTCACGCCACGCCAGGTGCGTTCGGTCGAACCGCAGGTGCGCGCATTCGTGGTCGAGCGACTGGAACGGCTGCGGGCGGCAGGCGAGGGCGATATCGTCGTCGAACTGTTCAAACCGCTGCCGAGCATGGTGGTCGCGCACTATCTCGGTGTGCCGGGACCGGATCGGCCGAAATTCGACGAGTGGACCGATCTCATCATGACCGCCTCCGCGGGCGGCAGTCCGCTCGATGCCCAAGAGGCCATCGGTGAATTGATGCAGTACTTCGCCCAGCTGATCGAACGCCGCCGCGCCGAACCCGCCGACGATACGATCTCGCATCTGGTCGCCTCCGGCCTCGGCGCGGACGGCGACTACGCGGGCATCATCTCGATTCTCGGCTTCGCCTTCACCATGATCACCGGCGGAAACGACACCACCACCGGCAATCTCGGCGGTGCGGTGCAACTACTCACCGAGCGCCCGGATCAGCGACGGCTGCTGATCGAGAATCCGGCGCTCATCCCGGACGCGGTCGAGGAATTTCTCCGGCTCACCTCGCCGGTGCAGGGGTTGGCGCGCACCCTGGTGCGCGATACCGAGCTGCACGGCACGACCATTGCGGCCGGACGCCGCGCACTGCTGCTGTATGCCTCCGCGAACCGCGACGAACGCGAATTCGGCCCCAACGCAAGCGAACTCGACGTACTTCGACGCCCGAAGCAGATCCTGACCTTCAGCCACGGCAACCATCACTGCCTCGGCGCCGCCGCCGCACGCATGGTCGCATGCGTGGCGCTCGAGGAATTGCTCTCGCGCTGTCCGGATTTCGTCGTCGATATCGACCGAGTCCGCTATGCGCCCGGCAGCTATGTGCGCTGGCCGGACCGTGTGCCATTCCGGGTGGCGCCATGAATGCAGCATTCGGACCACACATCGCTCCAGGCAACGCCATGAATTCGGCACCCGAACCACACACCACTCCACGCGACGCCATAAACGCAGCACCCGAACCACACACCACTCCACGCGACGCCATAAACGCAGCACCCGAACCACACACCACTCCACGCGACGCCATAAACGCAGCATTCGGATGCGGGGTGACTCGGTGACGGGCGGGCGACCCGGAGATTGGCTGCGCCCCAGGCGCGCCGATATTGCGGCAGAACAGATTCTCGACGCCGCCGCACAGCTGTTCGTCGAGCGTGGTGTGGCGAATACCGGCATGGGCGATGTCGCGAAGGCCGCGGGCTGTTCGCGCGCCACCCTGTATCGCTACTTTCCGAACCGCCAAACCCTGCGAATCGCGTTCGTGCACCGCGAGGCTCGTCGGGTCGCGGCCGCGGTCGCCGAGCAGGCTCGCGATATCACCGATCCGAACGAGCGCATTGTCACCGTCATGCTCGCCGCACTGCGCGAGGTCCGCGCCGATCCGGCACTCATCACCTGGTTCACCGCGGGCGATGCGGGCATCGCCAATGAGATCGGGCAATCCTCCGAGGTTATCGAGGCGATTGCCGCGGGTCTGCTGCCTCCTACCACCGATCCCGAGCGTTCCCGCCTGGCGCGCTGGCTGGCCCGCATCATCATGTCGCTGCTCACCGCCCCCGGTCGCGACGATGCCGATGAGCGTGCGATGCTCGAACAGTTCGTCGCCCCGGTCGTCACCGGCTCCTTCGCCAACTGAATTGTCTTGACTTGGAGGGCACTCCAGGTCGTAGCGTCGAGTACGTACGTCACTCGATCGTCGACCAAGGAGGAGAGCCAGCATGATTGCGACCAGGAAGCTCGGACAGCTGACCGTCGGTGCGCAGGGACTGGGCTGCATGGGTATGAGCCAGGCCTATGGTGTGCGCGATAGCGATGACGAATCCATCGCCACCATCCACCGTGCGCTGGATCTGGGCGTGACCATGCTGGACACCGCGAATGTCTACGGCCCCAAGACCAACGAGCGACTGGTGGGCAAGGCTATTGCCGACCGCCGCGAACAGGTAGTACTGGCAACCAAATTCGGCATCGTCTGGGGCGAGGACGGATCCATGGGCGCCCGCGGCGATGCGGCGTATGTGCAGCAGAGCTGCGATGCGTCGCTGGCCCGGCTCGGTGTCGATCACATCGACCTGTACTACCAGCACCGCGTCGACCCGAATGTCCCGATCGAGGAGACCTGGGGCGCGCTGTCGGAGCTGGTACAAGCGGGCAAGGTGCGCTACCTCGGCATTTCGGAGGCCGCAGCGGCGACCATCCGCCGCGCGCACGCGGTCCACCCCGTGACCGCCCTGCAGAGCGAATGGTCGCTGTGGACAAGGGATATCGAGGCCGAGGTGCTGCCGACCTGCCGGGAACTCGGCATCGGCATCGTGCCCTTCTCACCGCTCGGCCGCGGCTTCCTGACCGGTGCGATCACCTCCACCGCCGATCTGCCCGCCGACGATATGCGCCGTCGCCTACCGCGATTCGCCGAGGACAACTTGGACCGCAACCTCGCCATTGTCGCGGCATTGCGCGAGCTGGCCGCCGAAAAGGGCATCACCGCAGGACAGTTGGCCCTCGCCTGGGTGCAGAGCCGCGGCGACGATGTAGTCCCCATCCCGGGCACCAAGCGCCGCACCTATCTCGAGGAAAATGTCGCCGCCGTCGAGATCACACTGACCGCAGACGATCTCGCCCGCATCGATGCCGCTGCCCCCGCAACCGCATTCGCGGGGGCCCGCTATCCGGAACACCTCGCCAGGGCCGCCGGGCACTGACGCTGGTCACGGCGCTTTTCGGTGGGCGCCGGTCCGGGCCTGCGGCGAACGGATTACGATCTTCCCGCTTTTGCTAGTCGTTAGCTGCTCCATCAGGTCACAGCCGATCAACAGGAGAAGGTAATTACATGGCAATTTCCCGGAAGATCGCGACAGCATCGGTTGCTGCCGCCGCACTCGCCACCACGGTCTTCGGTGCAGCGCAGGCCACGGCCGATCCGATCGCCGGCGGCTGCTCCGACGGCCAATTCGATTTCACCACCAGCCCATTGAGCATGACGAGTGCGCCGACCACCGCGACGTGGAGCGGTAACCTCAACGGCTGCTCGGGCACCCCCGCCCCCACCGCCACGGTGAGCGGCACCTTCAACGGCACCGGCAGCTGCTTCGGCGTCACCGGAAATATCGACGGTTCGATCAACTGGTCGAATGGTCAGGTCAGTCGGATCCGGGGCCCCTGGCGCGTCCAGGGCGGTCTGGTTGCCGCGAACACCAACACCGTGGTCATCGTCGATGGCCCCGGCTCCGGCACACAGATGGCCATCGACGATGGCGGCATCATTAACCCGACAGCAATGACCGGACCGTGTCTGTCCGGCAATGTCCGCGCCGCGTCGATCGGAATCACCGAAGTCCGCTTCGCCTGAATCTCCGCTCGAGGGAATGGGCGCCAGGCTCCGCCTCAGCCCCATTCCCTCGAGCCCACATCCCCACAACACGCTCACCCCAGCAAATCCGCCCTGGACAAGCGATCACCATGCGCTCATGCAGGCAAACGTCGAGAGCACCCCTGCACCAGCGCATTCTCGCCTTTTGGGGGCGGGGTTTGGGGGTGAGGTTAGTGGCGGCCGGAGCCGCTGGAGGAGAGGGTGATCAGGTAGCAGGTTAGGTCGGGGGTTGGGGTGAGGCAGACCTGCCAGATGGGGGTGGCCTGGTCGATGGGGGTGGATTGTTCGGTGGCGGTGCGTATTTCCGGGTATTGCAGGCCCTCGATATATGCGCCCGCGCGGAGGCTCACGCAATGGCTCGGGGTGCTTTCGGAGCTCGACCGATGGCAGTGGTCAGCAGGGCCGTACCGGCCAGTGCCCCGCCGAGCCACAGCACGGCGGTGATGCCGAGGCGATCGGCGACCAGACCGCCGAGTAGTGCGCCGAAGGCGATGGCGGCATTGAAGACGGTGGTGAGCAGGGCGGATGCCGCCTCGCGGTGGCGGGGGGCCGAGGCGGCGAACCAGCTCAGCGAGCTCACCGATACACCGCCATAGGCCAGGCCCCAGACGACCATCAGCAGTGCGGCGACGATCAGCGACCCGCTGATGGCCAGTAGCGCGAGGACCGAGGCGCTGAGGACCGCGCTGATGATCAGCAGGGTGCCGCGCGGTGCGCGGACCACGTAGTTGCCCGCGACGAAATTGCCCAGGATGCCCGCGATTCCGTAGATCAGCAGCAATGCGCCGATCATGGCGGGATGGGCGTGGGCCAGGTCCTCCAGGATCGGACGGATATAGGTGTAGGCGGCGAAATGACCGGTTACCAGGAAGGCCACGATGAATAGGCCGGTCCGCACTCGGGGGTTGCCGGACAGCCGCAGGACACCGTGCAGTGAGACGGCACGGTCTGCGGGCAGGCTCGGTAGCAGTGCCGTCAACATGAGCAACACCAGCAGGGCGAGCAACCCGGCGGCGACGAAGGCAATGCGCCAACCGGCGAGTGCACCGAGGAAGGTGCCCGCCGGAATGCCGAGCACCGAGGCGATGGCGACGCCGCTGAAGACCACCGAGGTGGCGGTCCCCGCGGACTCGGGCGGCACCAGGCGGACCGCGACCGCCGCCGCCATCGCCCAGACGCCGCCCATTCCGATGCCGACGAGCACCCGGCCCACGACCAGCACCGCGAAGATCGGCGACCATGCGGCGGCCAGATTGCCGAGCACCAGCACGCCGAGCAGCGCGCATACCACCCAACGGCGATCGAAGCGGCCGAAACCGGAGGTCAGCAGCGGCGCGGCGACGGCAGCCACCAGGCCGGTGACCGTGAGCGCGAGTCCGGCCGTGCCCTCGGTGACCCGCAGTGCGGCACTGATCGGGGTGAGCAGGCCGACCGGCAGCATCTCCGCGGTGACCACCGTAAAGGTGCCCGCCGCCACCGCGCAGACGCCGAGCCAGCCACGCAGCGTCGAAAGCTCCGGCATTGAACTTGCTTGGGGCGATACCGTTTTCGCGACGTCGTGCACTGGTGTCATGTCATCCACTCAAGAGATCGCACGGTGCGGAAACAACGGCGAAGTTCTCATCGTTCTATGAGCTGGGCTCATCGACCGACGTCAGCGGCCGATTCGGGTTCGCGGCGAAGGCGAAGGGACAGATATGGGCACCCTGGAAGTGCGCGAGCTGGAGGCATTTCTCGCACTGGCCGAGGAACTGCATTTCGGGCGCGCGGGTGCCCGGCTGTACCTGTCGCAGAGCCGGGTCAGCCAGCTCTTGCGAGCGCTGGAACAGCGGGTCGGTGCCCAGCTCGTCGAGCGCAACAGCCGTCGGGTGCGGCTCACGCCGTTGGGCGAGGATTTCCTCGCCGATCTGCGCCCCGCATACCAGGCGCTGCGGGCAACGGTGGACGGCGTGCGGGCCGCGGCGCGTGACGTGAAAGGACTGCTGCGCGTCGGTTTCCAGGGGTCCTACAACGATGATCTGCGCAATGGCATCGATTTGTTCCACCGTAGGTATCCCGACTGCGCAACCGAATTGGTGGAGATCCCGCTATCGGACCCGTTCGGATCGGTGTATCGCGACGAGGTCGACGCCGCCCTCGTCCTGCTCCCGATGGGAGAGGCGGATCTCGTTCTCGGGCAGGTCTTTTCCGAGAACCCGCAGACACTCGCGGTCGCCAGCGACCACCCGTTCGCACAGCACGACAGCCTCGATGTCGAAGACCTCGGGCGGTTCGCATTGATCGGCGTGCGCGGGCCGGCACCGCAGTACTGGCAGCGGGCGCAGGCGCTGGAGGTCACCCCGAGCGGACGTGCGGTAGCGGCCGGGCCGATGGTCGCCACGCTGGCCGAGGGCCTGGCACAGGTGGCGGCGGGGCGCGGAGCCATGCTGTTGTGCGCGTCGACCGCCGCGGACCATCGGCGCGGGTCCGTCACCTTCGTGCCGATCACTGGACTCGCGGCCTCCCGTCTCGGCCTTGTCTGGCATCGCAATCGGGAAACTGCCCGTATCCGCGCGTTTTCCCAGGCTATTGCGGCGGCGCTGGCCGACGGTACCGTGGAATGAGGCCGACCCGGCAGGTCTTGGCCGGTAGCCGCGGGGAGGCAGCAATGGTGCGGATCGAAGGTATGCAGACACCCGACGCGGATGCGCCGTGGGATGAGATCGTGCCGCAGCTGTGGATGGGCGGACATCATTACGGGAACGGCGACGGAGTGCGGGTGCCCGCGGTGGTCGGCACCGAATTCGATGTGGTGATAAGCCTTTTCCAGGCCGACGGGCACGGGCCGGGGCCCGGGGTCGAACACCATCACCTCGCGATACCGGATGCGCCGCTGCACGCCGAGCAGTTGGCGGCGGCGCGTGCGCTGGCCGCGATCGCCGCCGCGGCGGTCCGCGCGCAGCGCAGGGTCATGGTGCGCTGTCAGTACGGCTACAACCGGTCGGGGTTGGTGGTCGCACAGACCCTGCTCGACCTGGGCTATTCGGTCGACGACGCGATCGCCCTGATCCGGCGGCGGCGCTCGCCCTATGCGCTGAACAACGGATTCTTCGTCAACTATCTGACGACCGGCCTCGACACGGCGCAGGTCTTATCCGATCTCGAATAGCCCGGTGCGGCGGCGCGGCGACGACGGGCCGCGGCGATAGGGTCCATCGCATCGGCAATCGCATGTCACGGGCGTCGTTTCTGCGCGGCGCACTGGGAGCCGGGGCGGCGCTGGCCAGCTCCGGATTCCCGGCGTGGTCGGGCATTGCCACCGCACAACCCACGGACCGACGCGGACTGCGCGGCCGTGTGCTGCTGCCGGGCGACGCCGGGTACGCCTCGGCGAAACAACTCTTCGATTCCCGGTTCGACGCGAACAGTCCGGCCGCCGTTGTCCAGGTGACCTCGGTCGAGGATGTGCGCGCGGCGGTCGCGCTCGCGGCGGAGTCCGGACTGCGGATCGCGCCGCGCGGTGGCGGACATTCCTATGTCGGGGCGTCCGCGGCGGACGAAACGCTGGTCATCGATCTGCGCGAACTGCGCGATGTGCGCTACGACGGCGGCCGGGTCACCGTCGGGGCCGGAGCTTCGTTATCCGATGTGCAGAACGGTCTGCACCGATTCGGGCAGACCCTCCCCCTCGGCACCTGTGCGACGGTCGGCATTACCGGCCTGACCCTCGGCGGCGGTATCGGCATCGAGTCGCGGCGGCACGGATTATCGTGCGACCGGCTCGATTCGGCAGGCATCGTGCTTCCGAATGGCGAGTTGGCCGAAACCTCCGCGACCAGCGACCCGGACCTGTTCTGGGCGCTGCGCGGGGGCGGCGGGCAACTCGGCGTCGTCACCTCGCTGACCTTCCTGACCTGCCCCGCGACCCCCAAAGACGTAGTGCGCCTGACCTTTCCAGCCGAGCGACTGGCACGGGTGATCACCGGCTGGGCCGACTGGCTGTCGACCGCGGACCGCAGCGCGTGGGCCAATATCGACGCATCCACCGACGGCCACGGCACCATGGAGTGCGCCGTCCTGCTGGTCTGTCCCGCGGACACCGGCACTGAACACACCCGCACCTTGACCGCGGCCACCGGTACCGACCCGCTGACCGTCCAGCGACAGACTCTCGACCATCTCGAAGCGTTCGGCGCGCTCGCCGGTGGCAGCGACGCACCGCGCACCTGCTCGGTCTCGGGATCCGATGTCGTAGCGAATATTTCGAGCGATCTGGCCGACCGAATCGTCGAAACCCTCACCATGCTCGCGGATGCGCCCGGCCGAGTACTCATCGACCCACTCGACGGCGCGGTACGCGATCTCCCCAGCGAAGCAACGGTTTTCCCGTGGCGCGACCACGCGGCCGTCCTGCAGTGGATCATCGACGCTCCCGCCGATACCGGGCACTGGATCGCCGATGCCCATCGAAATCTCGGTTCGCATTCGACAGGCGCATACGTCAACTATCTCGAACCATCGGATTCCCCCCGCCGCTACTTCGCCGACAATCTCGACCGACTCCGGCGCATCCGCACCGCCGCGGATCCCGACAACCGGCTGCACCCGACACTCGCACTCTGAATCGGCACCGAAATGCCGAGTACCCGGCCTCGGTACCCGCCAAGGCCGGGGCACTGACTTCGGCGCGGATCAACGCGGGGCGTTGGCCGGATCGGCGACGGTCGGGTGGGTCCCCTCCCGGTGCGCCCGGCGGGCATCCTCGAAGAACTCCCGCGAGAACATCGCCGACAGCACCGCGATCCCCGCGCGGTGCACCCGGAATTCACTCCGGTTGCTGGTGCCGGTGAGGCGGATGACACGGCCCGCGACGTCCTTGGGCCGCGCGAAGTCCTTGACCCGGCCGCGCCCGGTCCACCGCAGTTCGGTCTGGTCGATGACGGCGTCGTCGGGGACGAGCAGCTTGACCATGGCGTGGTCGAGGTCGGCATGCACCACGATCTCGCCGTCGCCGGTGATCAGCGGCGAGCGCAGGTCGATGACGACGCTGCCGTAGCGGGCGGTGACATCGAAGGTATCGGCGTCGGTCCAGTCACCGAGGCGCTTGGTGGTCTCGTGGTCGACGTGGATCCGGGTGGGGGTCTTGGCGGTCATTTCTCTGTTCCTTTCGGGCGGTGGCTTCCGCTGATGAATTAATAGTGGCATATGAACTAGTTTCTTTGCAACTAGTTTTTGAGACCCTAGTTGTCCGGACACCACTAGAATGGTCGGTATGACGGCATCGACGCAGTTCAAGCGCTCGCCCCTGGCGATGGCGCTGCTCGGCATCCTGCATCTGGAACCGATGCACCCCTATGCGATCCAGCGGCGGATCAAGGAGTGGGGCAAGGACAAGGTCGTCAATGTCACCCAGCGCGCCGCGCTGTACAAGACGATCGGCAGACTGCAGGAGGCCGGGCTGGTCACCGTCCGCGAGACCGGACGCGATCAGCAATATCCGGAACGCACGGTCTACGAGATCACCGATGCGGGCCGCGCGGCCTGCGCCAGCTGGTTGGCCGAGATGATCGGCGAACCGCGCAACGAATATCCGGACTTCCCTGCGGCACTGTCATTTCTGATGCTGCTCGGCCCCGACGGCGCCCGCATCGAACTGGAACGGCGCGCAAAGTCGGTGCGCGCGAAGCTCGCCGAGATGGATACCGATGCGGCGCAGGCCGCCGCAATGCAGCTGCCCCGGGTGGTGATGCTGGAGGACGAGTACCAGCGTGCGGTCACCGAGGCCGAATTGCGTTGGCTCGACAGTGTTATCGCCGATCTGGCCGCGGGCACGCTGACCTGGTCCAGGGAATCCCTGCTGCCGTACCAGCAGCCCTAGACAGGATCGGCCAACTTCGGTGCCCGACGCGCACTTTGGCGCGTGCGGGGCCACGATGTATTGCGTGGCAGGAAAATTCGTCCCGGTACCCGACTGGTTCGCCTGGGAGAACCAGGATTGCGGGATCGCGGTCGCGGATATCGATGGTGACGGCAACCCCGATGTCGTCGTGCTCATGGTGGACGATCCACAGGGCCAGAACACCGGGTCCTATCGGGTGGGCAAGGGATTGGCCACCGATGGAACGACGCAGAGTTGGGGGCCGTGGCTGCCGGTGCCGGATTGGTACGGCTGGGAGAACCAGGGCGCTGGCATCGCCATCGGGGATCTGAACGGCAACGGTCGGCCCGATCTGGTGGTCTTCCTCGTCGACAATCCGCCCGGCCAGAACCAGGGTTTCTACCGGATCGGGCGCGATCTGGACGCCGACGGCACGGTGACCGGCGGGTGGACGCCGTGGATCGCCGTACCGGATTGGTACGGGTGGGAGAACCAAGGGGCCGATATCTGCCTCACCTCCATCGATGGCCGGACCACCCTGGTCCTGCTGACGGTCGACAATCCACCGGGTCCGAACAGCGGACAGTTCCGACTGGCCAAGGACCTGACCGCCGACGGTGCGGTCGGTGAATGGACGCCGTGGGTCGAGGTGCCCGACTGGTACGGGTGGGAGAACCAGGGCGCAGGCATCACGGCCACGGATCTGGACGGCGACGGCAGACCGGAGCTGATCGTCTTCGCGGTGGACGATCCCGACGGTGTGAATGCCGGTGTCTACACCATCGGCTGGGGTCTGGAGGGGTCGGGGCACGCGGTCGACGGCTGGAGCGGGTGGACCGAGACGGACTGGGGATTCGCCGAAAACCAAGGCGCGGCAGTGGCTTTGCTGCCACATGCGGATGCGGCACCGGAGCTGGTGGTATTCACCATCGACGCACCCGAGGGTCCCAATGCCGGATATCTGCGCGTGCTCGAACTGGAAACCGATCTGACGCATGCGCCGCATCTGGGCCTGTGGCGAATTCTCGATTTCGGCACCGAGATCAATCCGGTGCACGCCGCCGTGCTGCACACCGGTGATGTGCTGTTCTTCGCCGGATCCGGTAACGATCCGGACCGGCACGACGCCCACGAATTCCGCACGCGGGTATGGCATTACCCGCGGCCGCAGCTGAGCGCGCCCGCCACCCCGATCGATCTGTTCTGTGTCGGCCAGGCGTTCCTGCCGGATGGCAGGCTGCTCGCGGCGGGCGGCACCGAACGCTACGACCCTTTCTACGGGCTCCAGGACGCGCTGATCTTCGACCCGGCGACATCGACCTGGAATGCCCAGCCGGATATGGCCTTCGGGCGCTGGTATCCATCACTGGCACCGCTGCCGAACGGCGATATCGTGGCGGTATCGGGTCTCGGCACCGACAACTTCCTGTCCGTCATCCCGGAAGTGTTCGATGCCGGGACCGAAACCTGGTCCCAGCTGCCCTCGCCCGGCCCGATTCCGATGTACGGACATCTCGTCCTGCTGGCCGACGGCAGGCTGTTCTATACCGGCGGCCAGTACGGCGCGAACAACGGTATGCGACCGTCGATCTGGGATCCGGCAACCGGCGCCACCGTCGAGGTGCCCGGCCTCACCGATCCGGGATCGCGCAATCAGTCCACCAGTGTGCTGCTGCCACCCGCGCAGCAACAGCGGGTCATGATCCTCGGCGGCGGTGGCTTCGATATGCACAGTCCCGCACCGGCGCTGGCCGATACCAGAATCGTCGACCTGACCGCGGCGGCACCGGAATACCAACCGGCGCCGCCGATGGACCACCCGAGAATGCACCTGAGCGCGGTACTGCTGCCGGACCGAACGGTGCTGGCCACCGGTGGTTCCGGAATGGAGGAGATGGCACACGCCGCACCACCGCATGCCGAGATCTTCGATCCGGCCACGGGCACCTGGATGCACACCGCACCGTGTCGCGTCCCGCGGCTCTACCACTCCATCGCACTGCTCACCCCCGACGGCAAGGTGATCACCGCGGGCTCCAATCCGGCGCGCAAGACCGAGGAACTGCGCATCGAAACCTATTGGCCGCCTTATCTGTTCCAGGGCGAGCAACCCCAGCTCGCGCTCGCCAGCGATACCGCCGCCTACGGCGCGACCGTCACCGCGACCACCGCCGCCACCCTGCGCGAGGTGAATCTCGTCCGCCCGGGTGCCTGCACCCACTCCTGCGATAACGAGCAACGCCTGATCGATCTCGAATTCACCAGCACCACACCGGATTCGGTGACGATCACGCTGCCGACCAATCCGGCGCTGGCACCACCGGGCTGGTATCTGGTGTTCGTCGTGAACGACCAGGGCGTGCCATCGACCGGACAGTGGCTGCACCTGAGCTGAGTGCACCGGCGATTGTGCGCGACCACAGTCGGTGACCGACCCGACCGTGCGGTCCCCAGCACCCGGTTCGGTTGCACGCCGCCCGCGCGCCCGGCCCGTAAGGTAGGCGAATATGGTGCCCACCGAGATATCCGAGCTGGTCGAGTCGATCGTGGAGTCGTATCTGCTCGACGGACCGCGCCGCTACACCCGGACCCAGGTCGCCGAGCAATCCGGGGCCACTGCCAACCTGACCAAGCGGCTGTGGATGGCGCTCGGCTTCCCGGCCGGAGTCGACGATGCCGCGATCGACTACACCGACGCCGATATCGCCGCGGTCCGCAATTTCCGTGCACTCAATGTGCTCGCCTCCGCCGACTCCCGGCAGCAGGCCGCGACCGCGCGCACCCTCGGCCAGGGTATGGCCCGACTCGCGGAATGGCAGGTCGATATGGTGCTCGCCGAGATCGGCGATCGCATGGCCGCGGCCGAGCCCGGAGCCGATCCGGCCGCAACCGCCCGTGCCGCAACCGAGGCTGCCATTTCGACGCTCGAACAGCTCAATACCTACGCCTGGCGCCGCCACCTCGCCGCCGCACTGGCGCGTTCGCTCGATCCGGGTACCACCGCGGGCGAGGCGGTGCGGGAGTTGGCGGTCGGCTTCGCCGATATGGTCGGCTACACCCGGCTCACCAGGCATCTGCATCCGGATGAACTGTCGATGCTGTTGGAGGCGTTCGAATCCACCACCACCGCCGCGATCACCGAGAACGGCGGGTGGGTCATCAAGAACGTCGGCGACGAGGTCATGTTCGCGGCCGAGGATCCGGCCGACGCGGCCCGGATCGCACTGTCCATCCAGGAGAGCACGATGATGGTCGGCGGCACTCCCGACCTGCGGGTCGCGGTGGCATACGGCCCGGTGCTGCAGCGCTTCGGCGATCTGTACGGCTCGGTGGTCAATATCGCCTCTCGGCTCACCGGCGTCGCCCGCCCCGGCACCGTACTCATCGATGACGATGCCGCCGCCGCGCTGGAGGGCAATCCGGAGTTCGATATCCGCAACCTGCGCAGCGTGCGCGTCCGCGGCTTCAATCGCCTGCGTCCACACACACTGCGGCGCTCTGTCTAATTTGCAGCGCCTGCGGCGCTGCGTGTTCGCGGCCCCGAATATTCAGCATCGCGTAGCGATTCGATGAGGGGTGGTGGTCGGGCGACGGGTGGGCCTCGCGTCCGAGCCGTCGAGACTCGCGCCTGCGGCGCGTGCACTTCGACGACTCGGACGCGAG
>NZ_JBEXLC010000083.1:0-37392 GCF_040609795.1 Nocardia sp. NPDC004604 | reverse complement strand
GACTACATCTCTAGGTAGTGAGTATTGAGTTAATAATTTAGATGTCCATGCGCCTGCTGCCACAATGACTTTCTTAGCTTGTAATGTGCCTTGTGCCGCCGGCGTGCTCACCTTCCTGCAGACCTGGCTCGCCGACCGGCGCTTCGCCTCGACCCGGCTGGCCCTGGTGATCCGCGACGCCGCGACCGATCCGGTCGCGGCCGCGCTCACCGGACTGGTGCGCGTCACCCAGGCCGAACACCCCGATCGGCTCGTGCTGCTCGAAATCGCCGCCGGCCCAGGACGTCTCGACCCGCGCACGCTCACGACGGCACTGGCGTCCGGGGAACCGCACACGACCATCCGCGACGGTGTCGCACAGGCGCCGCGATTCACGCCACTCGCCGCGGTCGACTCGACCGCGGTGGACCTGTCCGCGGGCACCGTGCTCATCACCGGAGCGTCGGGCGCGCTCGGTCGGCTCATCGCTCACCACCTGGTCACCGCGCACGGGGTGCGCGATCTGCTGCTCGTCAGCCGCGGCGGCGGCATGGCGGATCTGTGCGCCGAGTTGGCGGGCGCGGGCGCGCACGTCGAGGCGGTCGCGTGCGACGTCGCCGAGCGGGACCAGGTCGCCGCGCTGCTGGCCGAGCACTCGGTGCACGCCGTCGTGCACGCCGCAGGTGTCCTCGACGACGGCGTCGTCGAATCGCTCACCACCGAACAACTCACCCGGGTGCTGCGCCCAAAGGTGGACGCGGCCTGGCATCTACACGAGCTGACCACGGACCTGGCGGCCTTCGTGCTGTTCTCCTCGGTGGCGGGCACCCTCGGCTCGGCGGGGCAGGCGGCCTACGCCGCGGCGAACACCTTCCTGGACGCGCTCGCCACGCACCGCGTCGCCCGCGGTCTCCCCACGGTCGCACTGATGTGGGGGCCGTGGGCGACCGAGGACGGCATGACGGCGGGCCGGCGCCGGCTCGAGCGCGGCGGCCTGGTGCCGTTGCGGCCCGAGGAGGGGCTCGCACTGTTCGACGCCGCGTTGACCCGGCCGGAAGCCGTGCTCGTGCCGGTCAACGCGAACCTCACGGCACTGCGCGCCGCGGCGAATCAGCGGTCACTGCAACCGATCTGGCACGGCCTGGTGCCGCAGCCCGAGCGGGACACGCGCCGAGCCGAGCCGAAAGCGTCGGCCCGGCTTGCCCAGCTGTCCGGCGACGAACGCGACCGGGCGCTGCTCGAGCTGGTCCGCCGCGAGGTGGCCGCGGTGCTCGGCCACGCCGCCACGGACGAACTCGACGGCGACCGGGCGTTCACCGAACTCGGCTTCGACTCGCTCACCGCCGTCGACCTGCGCAACCGCCTGGAACAGGCGACCGGACTGCGGCTGCCCGCGAGCCTGGTGTTCGAGCAGCCGACCCCGCCCGCCCTGATCCGGTTCCTGTCCGACGAATTGGGCGTCGCCGCACCGCAGGTCGGCGCGGCCGACGACACCCTCGGCGCGCTGTTCCGGCAGGCGTGCGAGCAGGATCGGGTCGACGAGGGGATGGAGCTGGTGCGCATGGCAGCGCGCTTCCGCCCCGCCTTCGACACGCCCGACGAGCTCGGCCGACGCCCCAATCCGGTGCCGCTGGCCCGCGGCGCGCACGAACCGCTGCTGTTCTGTTTTCCCGCCGTGGTGGCGATGTCGGGGGCGCACCAGTACGCGCGGTTCGCCGCGGCACTGCGCGATCACCGCGGCACCGTGGTGTTGCCCGAGCCGGGATTCGGTGCCGGAGAACGACTTCCGGCAAGCGTCGCGGCGGTCGCCGAGATGCAGGCGCAGGCGGTACTGGAGCAGGCGGCCGGAGCGCCCTACGCGCTGCTCGGCTATTCATCGGGCGGGTGGATCGCCCACGAAGTCGCGGCCCGGCTGGCGCGGACCGACTCGCCGCCGAGCGCGGTCGTTTTCCTGGACACCTATCTGCCGCAGGAAATGAACCCTCGCCTCAGCCGGGCCTTCACGCACGGACTGTTCGCCCGGCGCAGCGAACTCGTAGCCACGGACCATGTTTCGCTCACCGCGATGGGCGGCTACTTCTCGGTCTTCGGCGCATGGCAGCCGTCGCCACTGACCGTGCCGACGCTGTTCCTGCGGGCCGCCGACGCCTTGCCCGATGTCGACGGGTCGCCGCTGGCCGCCGCGGACTGGGGGCCGTCGTGGGCTCGGTGCGATACCGATCTCGAGGTCGCGGGCGACCACTTCACGATCGTCGGGGAGTTCGCCGAAGACACTGCGCGCGCGGTGGATTCGTGGCTCACCGCACTCCAACGACAAGAGAGAAACCAGCACTGATGGTGGAACCGGCGGTAGACAACGCGCTCTGGATCCGGCGGTTCCATCCGCCGCCCGCACCCGCGGTGCGGTTGGCCTGCTTTCCGCACGCAGGAGGGTCGGCAAGCTTCTTCTTCCCCGTGTCGGCGGCGATGCCCGAGTCGGTGGAGGTGCTCGGTGTGCAGTATCCGGGGCGTCAGGATCGCCGCGCCGACGCGTGCATCGACAGTATCGACGCGCTCGCCGACGCGATCTACCCGGCGATGCGGGCGTGGACCGACCGGCCGCTGGCGTTCTTCGGCCACAGCATGGGTGCGACCGTGGCCTTCGAGGTCGCCCGGCGGTTCGAGCAGCGGGACGGCATCGTTCTAGCCGGGCTGTTCGCCTCCGGCCGTCGCGCCCCATCGCGACACCGGGACGAAAACGTACACACCCGCGGCGATCAGGCGCTGATCGCGGAACTGCGGTCGCTCAGCGGCACCGACACCACGCTGCTCGGCGACGACGAGATGCTGCGGATGATCCTGCCCGCGCTCCGCGGCGACTACAAGGCCATCGAAACCTATCGCTGCGCAACGGATAGCACGATCGACTCGCCGATCACCGCGCTGGTCGGCGACGCCGATCCCAAGACCACGGTCGACGAGGCACGGGACTGGGCGCGGCACACCACCGGGTTGTTCGATGCCCAGGTGTTCCCCGGCGGGCACTTCTACCTGAGTCAGCATCGCGCCGCCGTCATCGGCGCGATCGCCGATCGCCTGCCGCGGCCGACCCGGCCGTGCGCGGAGTGAACCACCGCCAGCCACAACAACTATCGGTTGTCACAAGGTGCGTGTCGATTGTTTGACGCTCCCCTGCCCACTCGGCTCGAATAGGTCGATCCGATTCTGATCACGTTCTTCGGAGGTCGTCCTTGTCTTCATTCGTGCACCTCCACCTGCACACCGAGTACTCCATGCTGGACGGCGCGGCGAAGATCAAGCCGCTCTTCGACGAGGCCGCGCGGCTGGGCATGCCCGCCGTCGGCATGACCGACCACGGCAATATGTTCGGCGCCGACGAGTTCTACAAGGTCGCCACCAAGATGGGCATCAAACCCATCATCGGCATCGAGGCGTATCTGGCCCCCGGCAGCCGGTTTCACAAGAAGCCGGTGTTCTGGGGCCAGTCCAATCAGCGCGGCTCCAACGGCGAGGGCGTCGGCGGCGACGTGTCCGGCGGCGGCGCCTACACGCACATGACGATGCTGGCGCGCGACGCGGGCGGACTGCGCAACCTGTTCAAACTGTCCTCGCTGGCCAGCGTGGAGGGCTACTACCGCAAGCCGAGGATGGACCGGGAACTGATCGCCGCGCACGCCGAAGGGATCATCGCCACCACCGGCTGCCCCTCCGGCGAGGTGCAGACCCGGCTGCGGCTCGGTCAGCAGGCCGAGGCGATCCAGGCCGCCGCCGACTACCGCGACATCTTCGGCAAGGACAACTTCTTCGTCGAATTGATGGACCACGGCCTGCCCATCGAGCGGTCGGTCCGCGAGGGCCTGCTGGAGATCAGCGCGAAACTCGGCCTGCCGCCACTGGCCACCAACGACTCGCACTATGTCACCAAGGATCAGTCCGAGGCACACGCCGCGTTGCTCTGCGTCCAAGCCGGGAAGACGCTCAGCGATCCGACCCGGTTCAAGTTCGACGGCAACGGCTACTACCTGCAATCGGCCGAGGAGATGCGGGCGTACTGGGACACCCAGGTCCCCGGCGCGGCCGACAACACCCTGCTGATCGCCGAGCGGGTCGAGTCCTACACCGCGGTGTGGGAACACACCGATCGGATGCCGATCTACGAGGCGCCCGAGGGCTATGACGTGACCTCGTGGTTCCGCGCGGAGGTCATGCGCGGCCTCGAATGGCGGCGGCCCGCCGGCGTGACCGACGAGTACATTCGCCGCGCCGAGTTCGAGATCGAGATCATCGTGCAGAAAGGGTTTCCCGCCTACTTCCTGATCACCGCGGACCTAATGAATCACGCGCGACAGCAAGGTATTCGGGTCGGCCCCGGTCGTGGCTCGGCCGCCGGGTCGCTGGTGGCCTACGCGATGGGCATCACCAATCTGGACCCCATCGAGCACGGCCTGCTGTTCGAGCGATTCCTGAACCCCGAGCGCATGTCCATGCCCGATATAGACATGGACTTCGACGATCGCCGCCGCGGCGAGATGGTGCGCTACGCGACGGAGAAGTACGGCAGCGATCGCATCGCCCAGGTGATCACCTTCGGCAAGATCAAGACGAAGGCGGCGATCAAGGACGCCGCGCGGGTCCACTACGGCCAGCCGGGTTTCGCCATCGCCGATCGCATCTCCAAGGCGCTGCCGCCGCCGGTCGCCGCGAAGGACATCCCGCTGTCGGGCATCGTCGATCCGAAGCATGAGCGCTATTCCGAAGCCGCCGAGGTCCGTTCGCTGGTGGAGACCGACAAGGACGTGTCCACCATCTTCGAGACCGCCCGCGGCCTGGAGGGCCTGATCCGCAACGCGGGCGTGCACGCCTGCGCGGTGATCATGTCGTCGGAACCGCTGGCGGACGTGATCCCGCTGTGGCGGCGCGAGGACGGCTCCATGATCACCGGGTGGGACTACCCGTCCTGCGAGGCCATCGGCCTGCTGAAAATGGACTTCCTCGGGTTGCGCAACCTCACCGTGGTCGGCGACGCGATCGACAATATCGAGGCCAACCGCGGCGAGACGGTCGAGCTCGACTCGCTCGGGACCGCCGACCCGAAGACCTACGAGCTGCTCGGTCGCGGTGACAGCCTCGGGGTGTTCCAGCTCGATGGCAACGCCATGCGCGACTTGCTGCGGCGGATGGTGCCCACCGGCTTCGGCGACATCATCGCCGTCAACGCGCTGTATCGGCCGGGGCCGATGGCGATGAACACGCACATCAACTACGCCGACCGCAAGAACGGGCGGCAGGAGATCGTGCCGATCCACCAGGAATTGGCCGAGCCACTGCGCGACATCCTCGCCGAGACCTACGGCCTGGTCGTGTACCAGGAACAGATCATGCAGATCGCCCAGCGGGTGGCGGATTTCTCGATGGGCCGCGCCGACGTGCTGCGCAGCGCGATGGGTAAGAAGAAGCTCGACGTCCTGGAGAAGGAGTTCGAGGGCTTCCGGGCGGGCATGCACGCCAACGGGTTCTCTGACGAGGCGGTGCAGGCGCTGTGGGACACCATTCTGCCGTTTGCCGGGTACGCATTCAACAAGTCGCACGCCGCGGGGTATGCGCTGGTCGGCTACTGGACCGCCTACCTCAAGGCCAACTATCAGGCCGAGTTCATGGCGGCCCTACTCACGTCGGTGGCGGACAACAAGGACAAGTCGGCAATCTACCTCGCCGAGTGCCGCCAGCTCGGGATCAAGGTCCTCGCGCCCGATGTCAACGAGTCCTCCTTGCGTTTCGCCGCCGTCGGCAACGACATCAGGTACGGGCTCGGCGGCATCCGTAACGTCGGGGCGAACGTGGTCGAGTCGATCATCAAGACCCGCACCGAGAAGGGCAAATACACCTCGTTCGCCGATTTCGTCGAGAAGTCGGAACTGGTCTGCTGCAACAAGCGCGTTATCGAATCGCTCATCAAGGCAGGCGCGTTCGACTCGTTCGGGCATCCGCGCAAGGCACTCGTGGACATCCACGAGGAAGCGGTGGACGCCGTCACCGGACTCAAACGCCAAGAGGCGATGGGGCAGTTCGATCTGTTCGGCATCGAGGGCGACGCTGAGGATTTATCCAGCAATTCTTCACCACTGAGCCATCTCCGTTTCGACGGCGAGGAGTGGCCCCGTAAGATTCTGCTCGGGCTGGAGCGAGAAATGCTGGGGCTGTACGTATCCGGGCACCCACTCGACGGCACGAACCACATCCTCCGCAAGAGCGCGCCGAAGCCGATCGCCGCGCTGCTGGCGAATCCGCCGAAGGAGGGCACGATCACCATCGCGGGCATGATCGCCTCGCTGGAACGCCGAGTCAACAAGAAGGGCGAGACCTGGGCCATCGCCGTGATCGAGGATCTGGATGCCTCGATCGAGGTGCTGTTCTTCCCGAAGAGCTACAGCGTATTCGGGGCGGAGCTGGTGGTGGACTCGGTGGTGGCGGTGGAGGGCCGGGTCAACTGGCGCGAGGACCGGATGGGGGTGTTCGGATCTCATCTGTTGCCGCTCGACGTGAGCTCGGTGGAACGCGGCGAACACCAGTCGCCGCTGCTGCTGGAAATGAACGCGCAGAGCACCGACCGCAACAGCGTGCTGGAACTCAAATCGGCGCTACTGGGCCACAGCGGCAACACCCCCGTGCACATCGTGCTGTGTCACCGGCAACAACGGACGACCCTCACGGTCGAGCGCTACCCGGTGAACGTCAGTTCGGCATTGCTGGGTGAACTACGCGCGGTGCGGGGGATCAAAGTGCTGCTGTGACATCTGCTGCTGTGACATCGGAGCGAACGACCTCCTCCGACCACTCCCGCAGCAGGGTGGCGACATCGTCGACGTGCGCGGAGGTTACTTCACCGTGATTCGAGAAATGGGAGACCACCGCTCGGCCCGCCGGGTTCTCCGCATCGCAGACCGGGCAGAGCCCCACCGTACGCACACCGTGCACTTCGACGCCGTCGGCGCGCAGGAATGAGTGCGGAAATGTCAGAGCACAGAGCAAAGGCCCAGCACAGCGATGACAAATCAGATCGTCGACAAGGGAAAAATTCCAGGACACTCAACAATTCGACCAGACCTCCGAAATATTGTCCAACAAACAACACTCACTTTGCCTCAACCAACGGTTGTGAAAGTGATACGACACTGAAGAGGCAGTATCCGAACATGCTGAAAAATTGCCGCATACCATTGGCGAAGAACACAATCGACGATATCCGCCGCCAGTTGCTCGATGCGGCCGCGTTCGGGAAACATGTCACACCCGAACAGCTCGAACACATGGCCCGAAAGCTGGCGGACACCATGCAAACGCTCGCCGACGAATCCACGGAGTGCCCGATAATGCTGGCTCGGTGATCAGGTTTTGCCGTGACCGTCACGCGGCGATGGTCAGCCGAGTGCACAAAGGTACAATTCTCATCGGTACGCCGCGTTGGGTAAATTCTCCGAGGACCGCAGCGGTGTACGATTTTCGAGGAAGTGCCCATGACAATCGAAACATCCGACGGAAATAACGACGTCGCAACGTTCTACAACGGCACCGGAACGGTGCCCCTTGCCGGCAAATTGCGGTCCATGTGGGGCGGCAACCTCCACCTCGGGTACTGGCACGATACCGACGACGACACACCCCCGGACGTGGCGACCGAACGGCTCACGGACCTGGTGATCACGTGCTTGGAACCGAAACCCGGGCAGCGCCTACTCGATATCGGCTGCGGTGTCGGCAAACCCGCGACTCGACTGCTCACGACGCATCCGGTGCAGGTCGTCGGCATCACGATCAGCGAGGCCCAGGTGGACCAGGCGCGGGCCCGAGCCGCCGATTCCGGCCTCGCCGACCGCGCGAGGTTCGAGCACGCGGACGCCATGCTGATGCCGTTCCCGGATGCCTCGTTCGATGGCGCATGGGCCTTGGAATCCATGTTCCACATGCCCGATCGGGCGCAGGTCCTTGCGGAAACCAGCCGCGTGCTACGCGGGCAAAGCCGGCTGGCGATCACCGATTTCGTGCTGCGCACCCCGCTCGGCACGGCCGGAAAGGCTGTCGTCGACCGGATGTGCGCCACGTTCGGTATACATTCGATCAGCACTCTGGACGAGTACGTCGAGCAATTGGGTGCGCATGATTTCGCCGTCACCAATGTCAGAGATATCAGCGACAACGTGTTACGAACAGGAATTCTGCTCGCCGACGCGATGGAGTCCGTACGGGAACAGCTGGTGGCGAACGGAAACGCCACGGAAGTCGATGCGATGATCAACGCGACACGTGAGTTCGCCACCACCGCAGAATTCGGGTACGTGATAATTTCCGCGGTTCGCAATTGAACCGAACGGTGGTCGATCACCGAGTCTGATCAACTGGAGCGGAGCCGGATGATTTCCGGTTCCGCTGCCTCGCGTGGAATTTCTGCTACGGATCAGTCGCCGGGTCGGCGATATGCCGCCCATCGCGCGCTCGCGTCGCGGAGCTCGTAAGTCATTCGGTTCGGATGGTTGACAGCAATGCACTGCCAGTGATCGGCGAGGACGCCGGCGAAAAAATCGAGCGCTTCCGCCGCCGCGGACCGCCAGGCGGGCACCCGAGCGGCCCACCGTTCGGCCGAGTCCGGTGAGTGCCCGCTGTAGACGAGCCACACCACCCAGCAGGCCGGATCGATCCATCCCGCCCCCCGAGTGGCGACGGCCCAGTCGACCAGACGAACGGAGCCGGCCTGTGGGACAAGCACATTCGTAGGGTTCCAATCGGTATGCAGCAGGTTGTCCCCATGCAACAGCCGGGCCCGCGTAGGGTCCAGGTACTGCGCCCACCGCTGCTCCGCCCTGGACACCGGGGCACCGCCGCCCTCGATCGCACCGAGTTCTGTCAGCACGCCGACCACCAGCGAGAGATCGCGGGATTCGGTACCGTAGTCCGCGCTTCGACCCGTCAGGTGCTCGAAACCGAGCACGTCCCAGCCATCGGTTTCGATGCGCCACAACAGCTTCGGTCCAAGTGGAACGCTATGCGGATTGACCGCCGCCTCGCAGCCCTGCGTCTGAACCGCTGGATGGGTGGTACGCAATCCCTTGACGAAGAAGCGGCCCCGGGCGGTGTGCACGGTCGACGCGACATGACTGCTGTAACCGACCTGCGCCGGCCGCACACTCTGGATCGACCCGGTCCGCGCCTCGATCTCGGCGATCACGGTGGCGGGCAGCACATCCCAGCTCTCCCGCAGCGAGACGGCACTGGGTGACAGTCCGGCGAGATCACCGGCTACGAAATCCGCCGCCATCACGTCAATCCGTGCCGTCGCTCTGCCAGGTAACGGGCAGCGTCCGCAGGCCTTTGAGCAGCATCCCGCTCGTGTAGGAAAGCTCATTCACTGGTACGTCCAGGCGCAGCCCGGGAAACCCACGGAGTAGCCCGGTGTAGGCCACCTCCAGTTCCAATCGAGCGAGCTGAGCGCCCACACAGCGATGCGGGCCGAAACCGAACGTCACGTGGTTGTCGGCGTCGGCGCGTTCCAGGTCGAAACGGTCGGGTTCGACAAATGTTCGTGGATCCATGTTGGCCGCCGTAGTACTGACGATGACCACGCTATGGGCCGGGATGGTGTGGCCGCCCAACTCGACAGCACAGGTCGTGACCAGGTGCACGCCCTCGTGCGGATCGGTGGATGGGCTCAGCACCACGTACCGCAGCACTTCGTCGATGACGGACGGCACCAAGGTGGGGTCGGCGCGCAGCGCGGCGAACTGATCCGGGCGATCCAACATCGCCACCAACCCCTTGCCGAGCATATTCGCTGTGGTCTCATGCCCGGCGATCAATACGCCGAAGACGATGCGAACCAACTCTTCCTCGTCCAGCCGACCCTGCTCGTCCCGCGCGGTAACGAGGTCCCGCAGCAGACTGCCTTCCGGGCAGCGGTGCTTGTCGGCGGCCAAACCGGCGATGTACCCGGTGAGCGCCTCTCTGGCCTCCAGTGCCTGATCCCGTGGATAGGCATTGGTGGACGTGACCAGTTCCGACCACCGGCGGAAACGCTTTCGGTCCGCATAGGGCACGCCTAGAATCTCGCAGATCACCGCTACCGGCAGCTGGAAACACAAGGCGGCGTTGAGGTCCGCGGGAGGCCCGGCATCGCGCACTCGCGAAAGCAGACCGTCGGTGACCTGCTCGATCCACGGCCGCAGCGCCCGAATCCGCCGGACACTGAACGCCGACGCCACGGGCTGGCGCAGCCGCGTGTGCTCCGGCGGGTCGGTATCGTGCATCCCGGGGCGGACGAAAACCGCAGCACGGTCGGTTCCCGCGCCACGGCGGTGCGCCTCCGCCCTGCTGAACCGCGGATCGGACAGCACCGCCCGCACCTCAGCCATACCAGTGATCAGCCAGGCCTCGCCACCGTCCTCGGTCGCGACTTTCCGCACGGGAGCCTGCCGCCAGATTTCGCGGACCACCCGCGGCACGGAGTACTCCTCTTCGCTCTCCGCGCCTGGTGCTACCTGACTGATTTCGGCCACCACGTCATTCCTCCCGATCCACGCCGCCCGTCCCCCGAGACGAGACTCAGGACGCCTGATTTACAAATGATGGGCATTCTTTCGGCCCTCGCCTACCGTTACTACCGCCGCTGTCGGAGAACAATTTTCGCCACCTTCATCCTCGGATAAAGGTGGTCGAAGTAATAGCAGTGACTGCATGCGGGCGCGCAAGTAGCAATGATGCCCCCGTAGCGAGCGATACACTATTGGACGAAGGTGCATGAGACTTATTCAGCGGTTTGATCACAGCCCGCGGCTGGGCTCAACGAGGTGCACCGGAGTGCCTGACAGCTACGGATACCTGCATAATCGGAGTGGCGGTTGCCCGAGTTCCGTCGAATAGCAGGGAATATGTCTTCGGTGACGCTGGATGTCGCCGAGCCCGGCTACGCGGCAGCGGACACCCTGGGATAACGGTCATCGGGCAGCGGTAGGCCGGGCTCCAGATCCAGTGTGACACCCCCCGAAAGCGGCCGATATGTCGCTTCGGCATCGGTGAACGTGACGAATAACGACACGCGCACATGGTCGGAGGAGTTGCCGCCGGACGCGTGCCCGGTGCGGTTGTGGTGGAAGGTCACGTCACCGGCGCGCAGCGGTACCGTGACCCGCGGACTCTGAACCAACTGCGGCCAGTGGGTGAACAGATACGAATCCGGTGCCTCCAGCGCCTCGGCCAGCTCGACGCGGTCCGGGGCGGAGCGGCGGTGCGACCCCGGCATGAAGGTCAGGCACCCTCGTTCCGTCGGCACGTCGACCAGCGCGATCCAGGCGTTGAATGTCAGACGTGAGTCGAGCGGCGCGCTGAGCGGGGCGAATGTGAGGTCGTCGTGCCACATGGTCGGCCCGCTCTCGCCGGGGCGCTTGACGAGTACCTGGCCGTCCCATATGCGTAGCGGCATTCCGGCCAACTCCTCCGCGACGGAGCCGATTCGAGGGTGCACCACGAGGCCGCCCAGATTTTCCTTATCCTGCCAACGATTGGTGGTGGAAACCAGGAACCCGCTCCCCTTCCCCGACTGCTTGCCGTACCGCTCGCTCGCGGTCAGCGCCGCCTCTCGGTAACGAACGATCTCCTCGCTGTCGAGCAGGCGTCGAACGCAAGTGAATCCGTCTTTATGGAACGCTGTGGATCGCTCGGACATGTCGCCTCCTATTCCGTTGACTGCCCAGCGGCCGCGGCGAGCTCGACGATCGAACGCCGGCCGATATCCGTCACCTCGGCTAGGCGCATCCCCGATTCGGCGACCAGGCTCTCGAGCTCTTCCAGCGACCGCTCCCTGCCGCCCTGCAACGCATACAGCCGCAGGGCCTGCGCAGTAGTCCAGTGCTCGGTTCGGCTCTTCTCCGAAGGCTTGAGTACGAGCACCTTTCCGCGGGGTGCCACTGCGCGGGCGCAGTTTCGCAGGATGCGGAGGGCGTCCGCATCAGGCCAGTCCGGCAGCACACTGGAGAGCACGCAGCCACCGAAGTGAGACGGAAGTTCCTCGAAAAAGCTGGCCTCGACGGCGTCCGCCCGTTCCTCGAGCCCTGCCGCGTGAATATTCTCCAGCGCGGCTTCGACCGCGGCACCCATGTCGATGACCGTTCCACGCAATGTCGGGTGAGCACGGAGCAGTTCGATCAGCAAAGTCCCGTCACCGCCGCCGACGTCGGCGATCGTGGTCAGTGCGCCCCAGTCGTAACCAAATGCGATGTCCCGGGCCTCGCTCTCGATCGTCCCCCTCATCAGCATGTGGAATGAGTGCGCGAATTCGGGGTCGGCCGCACACTTTTCGTAGAAAGAATGGCCGAAGTGGCGCTTGTAGGCGGACTCCCCGGTGCGGACAGTGTGCAGGAGTTCGATCATTCCCAGGGCCGAATGCCCCGATCCGTCGAGGTTGAATCGGGCACGCAGCCCGCCCGGATGATCACTGCGCAGGCCCTGCCCGAGTTCGGTCAGGGCGTAGCCGCACTCCGTCCGAAGCAGTACGCCTATGGCCACCAGATGGTTCAACAGCAACTCCAGCGCACCCGGATCAGTGCCTGTTACCTGCGCCAGCGCGCCGACATCCCGCCTGCCTTCGCTGATTCGGTCGGCGACTCCAATGGTGGCTGCCACCCGGATCGCCATCGGTGTGGCGAGATCCGCAGCGGCCGGCAAGTCACCGACCAGGTACGCACTGGTCGTGGTATTGGACATGGGGCGCTCCCTTTCGATCTTTCAGTCCTTAGCCCGCTCGGCCGGAATGAGACCAGATGCCGGTGAACCTCTCAGATAAAACATATTTCTAGCACAGTACGCACACGGCGAAAATTGAACTTATGTCCATGCGGTAGCAGGTCGGGCGCAAATCGAGGCATTGCGCAATCACGATTCGACCGATGGTAGAAAAATTCGGGAATTATTCGTTGATCAGGACTGTCGGTGTTCTATGAATCGGCTGCGAGGAATGTGTCGCAGGGCTGAGGTGATCACGCAGCCACGTGTAGATATCGTCGAGTCCGGCCCGTCCCATCGGGGTCGGGTGTGCGGTGAACCCGTGCGGCGCGTCCGGGTAGACGCGGACATCGACGTCTGTCCCGGAGGCCAATAGTCGAGCGGCCATGACCAAGTTGTCCTCGAGAACAATGTCGGCGTCGCCCACGACCATGAGGACCGGCGGCAGGTCGGACAGGTCGGCGTAGATCGGGGAGAAATCGGGGTCCGTACGGTCCGGTGCCGACCCGGCGTAGGCCTCGAGGAAGTATTCGTCGGCGATCAGCCGGCCGGCCGGCGTCTGGCCGCTCAAGTCGTAGCTTCCGAACTGCAGCACAGCACAATCGAATGCGGTGACCCGCCGATCACGCAGGCGCAGCAGCGTCTTCATCGCCAGCGTCGCGCCGGCCGAAAGACCTCCGATAGCGAGGTTCGTTGTGCCGAAGCGGTGCTCCGCGTGCTCGACGAGCCAGAGCGCTGCGGTTTCGCAGTCGGCCGGAGCGGCCGGCCAAGGATGTTCCGGTGCGAGCCGATAGTCCACGCTCACTACCGCGATGTCGAGTGCGTCCGCGAGCCGGCGGTTGCGCACGTCGCTGCAGGCGGCCGATCCCCACAAAAAGCCGCCTTCGTGGATTTCCAGGAACACGCCCTTCGCCGCCTTATCCACTGGAGTGTGGATCCGCAGCGAGACGCTATCTCCGTCGACGGTGACGAGTTCTTCGACGGCCGGTGGATTCGCCGGTGCCGGATGGGCGTATTCGGCTCGGACCGCATGAAGGTCCTCGGCACAGTTCGGACCTCGTCTGGCCCCACGCTTGTCATAGAAGGCGCGGGTCTCGTCGACTAGCGGCCGCAGGCAAGGATCGGCAAGATCGGACAGTGTGAATCGCATAGTCAGGGCACCTTTCTTTACCTGA
This sequence comes from Nocardia sp. NPDC004604, assembly GCF_040609795.1. Taxonomy (NCBI): domain Bacteria; kingdom Bacillati; phylum Actinomycetota; class Actinomycetes; order Mycobacteriales; family Nocardiaceae; genus Nocardia; species Nocardia sp. NPDC004604. The sequence goes on along the minus strand of NZ_JBEXLC010000083.1, from coordinate 23,473 downwards.
TGGCCTCGATGGCCGTGATCGGCCTAACTCCGGGCTGCTTCTAGCTCGTTCTGTGACGCGGGCTGGCGCCAGGGCAGCAGCAGTGGTGTTGCCATGGTGATGAGACCGGCGATAACGATCGCGGTGCGCGGACCGGCGACACCGGCCAGCAGGCCCCATAGCGCGGTCAGCCCAGCGGTGCTGGCCTTGGCTCCGATTGACCACGCGGATAACGTGCGGGCCGTGAGATCCGCCGGGATCTGGTTGAGGCGGTAGGTTGCGAACACCGGATTGAACACGCCAAAGCAGGTGATCATCGCGAGTTCCATGACGATGACCAGCATCAGACCGGCGGCGCCGGGGCGGACAAATGCCAGCCCGAGCAGCCAGCACGCGCGCAAAGCCCCGGCGACGATCATGACCCGGTGTTGCCCGAACCGCGTGACCAGGGGAATCGCCAGCCGTGAACCGATCATGCCACCGACGCAGGGTGCCGCGAACGCGAGTCCGTACTGCCACGGGGTGAACCCGAGCTCCCCGAGCATGAGGACCGCCATCAGCGGCTGGGCCGCCACAATCAGGCCGCTGACCATGATGACGTTGAAGAGCATCAGCCGAAGCGCAGGATGGGCCAGAATATGGCGCCAGCCCGTGAGGAGGTCGGCGGCCCGTACCCGTTGCTCCCCGGTTCGCGTCGGGCGTGGTTCGCTACCACCGATCGCGCGGATTCCCACGGCGGAGAGCAGGAAGCTGACCGCGTTGGCCACCACGGTCACCACCGGGCCGAACAGCCCGATCCCCAAGCCACCGAGCGGAGCCCCGAGGATGGTGGCGGTCCAGGTCGTCGACTCGAATCGCCCGTTTGCCACCAGGAGGTCCTCCTGGCGCACAAGCACTTTCAAGTACGCGCCGCTCGCGGCGACGAAGGTGATGTCGGCCGCGCCGACAAGGACGGCCACGACCACCAGTTGCCCGAAACTGAGCTCGCCGAGTGCGTACGCGGCGGGCACGCTCATCAACATCGCGAACCGAATCAGGTCCATCGCGATCATGACGGGCCGCTTGCGATGAAATTCCACCCACGGGCCGAGCGGCAATGCGACCAGCGCTCCCACCGCGAGCGCCGCCGCTGCCAATCCGGACACCGCACTCGGCCCGGCGTGCAACACACGGATCGCGATCAGCGGGAACGCGTCGAACGCGAGGCAGGTGCCTAACGTGCTGATCGAAAATGCTGCCCACAACCACCCGAATTGTCGCCCCAACGATTGCCTGCCCCGCAGGACACCTCCGCTTCGTCCCGAGGTCGCCTCAGGCACGTGTCTTGTCCAACAGCGCGATGATGTCGGCCGTAGTTCCCCGCTCGCCGAGCTGCGGGAAGATCCGCTCGACGCTGTTGTCATGCGCCTCGATGGACATGTCCGCCATGGCATCGGTGGCCAGCGTCACATGGTAGTTGTGGTGGTGTGCCTCGCGCGCGGTGGTGTCCACACCGATGCCTGTGGTCAGGCCGGCCAACACGAGGTGGGTGATGCCGCGGCGACGCAGTTCCATGTCCAGGCTGGTGCCGTAGAACGCGCCCCAGCCTCGCTTGACGATCACGATGTCCTCGGGATGGCCGCTCAGCTCGTCGATAATCTCGTCCCAGTCGGCCGGCATCTCGATGTCCGGTCGGGGGAATTCGGTCCGGCCCTGGGCGCCATCGGATCCGTCCAGCTGCAGACTCACCCGCACGAGCACGACCGGCAGGCCGTGTGTGCGGAACGCGGCCGCCAACTCGACCGCACGGCCCACCACCTCGGTCGCGGTGTGCGGGACCACCGGCAGGGTAACGACCACGTTCTGGAAGTCGACCAGCACGAGTGCGGTGCGTGAGTCGAGCGTCGTGAGTGCCATGAGATTCCCTCTCCTGCTTTCATTTTCGGTGTTCGGTTGTGTGGTGGTGATTCAACGGTGAGCGGAGCGGCGCAGTCAACGCCGCCAGGTCCGGGGAGCTCGGCGGCGCATTCATCGCCTCGAAGGCGACGTCGGCTCGTGCCGAGGTCATGGTCTCTTTGGCATTGATTTGGAACTTCGTCATCAATTCCACTGGGTTGAGCGGTTTTTCGGGTCCGCCTCGGTTCATCCCGACCCGCTCGCCCTGTATCGATGTCGGTGACCGGATACCAGGCCAAATGCGTCAGATACTCGTCCCACGCGCTGAGGGACCACACCCCGAACGTGGTGAGGACCGATCGACAGCGCCAGACCTGCCGCGCGTCGATCGGCGTTCGCAACACGAAACCGGCGATCGCGAACCGGCTTCCCTGGCGCAGCACCCGGTCCCGATCGGGGATGTGGAACATCGACTCCAGTACTCACGCGGCGTCGAACGAGTCGCCCGAGAACGGCATCCGCATGGCATCGGCGTGCTGGACCGTCGCCCGATCGGCTACGCCGGCCTCGGCGGCGCGGGTCCGGGCCTGATCCAGTCGAGTCTCGCTGATGGTGATGCCGACCACGTGCATCGCACTCGTGGTCAGCAGGTGCGTGGCGGATTTGCCGACGCCGCAACCGATATCGAGCACGCGCCCGCCTGGGGTCGGGTCGAGCGCGGCGATCATGAGGTCGGTGAGCCGCTCGGTGGCCACGTCCGGGAGCGTGCTGGTAGCGACGCCGCGCCAGTAACCGTTGCGCGGATCGCCACCCCACAGGCCCCGAGGTTTACCGGCCGGTCGCACCGTCCCGGTGCCGTTGCAGAAATTTGCGACGTCATTACTTCCATCGGATGCACCGACCGTCATATGGCTTTCCTCGCGAATTTCGAATGAGTGCACTTCAGTCGAACTTAACCCATCCGGCCATCGATGAAAATTGAACTTTCGTACACGCACGGCCGTGTACGAAGGTCCAATTCATGTGACTCTGTCGATCCGGTACAACGAAATGGGCGTAATTCAGCGTGTCGTGCTCCACCGAAGGCGAGAGTGATGATGTCGGACAGGCGACCCGAACTGGATTTCGATCATCACTCGACGGAATATGCCGCCGTCGCCTGGGCCACGAACATCGTGATGAGCGCCCACACGCAGGTGTCCTACGGTCCGCACCGGAGGGAGGTCTGGCTGATCACCGGGTTCGACCAAACGTCCCAGGCAGCTCACTATCCAGAGTTGCCAAATTCGCCCGGCCGACCGCAGGGGATGATTATTCCCACCTTGTTGTTCACCGGCCTTCCGCCGGAAATCTATTCGCCCGAATTCGCGGCGTGGCGCAAGGCGCTCGAGGTATTCTTTTCGCCACACGTTGCCCGCCGACTCCGACCGCGCATCCAGCATTACGCCTCCTGGTGCATGAATTGGCACATCGAGCGTGGTGAAATCGACTCGGTGCTGGATCTGTCGAATCCGTTGCGCGCACAGGTCACGCTCGGACTGCCGAGGCAGGAATGGCGGTTGTACGCCGACGCGCCGCACGCTGCGGTCTACACCCTGCCCGATCCGCACGGGCGAGCGGGTCCTGTTGCCCTGGGCCGGAGCGAATCCGGGTGCTCAGATCTTCCCGGATCCGGACGTCATCGACCTGAACCAGGACGCAGGCTCGCCGGCTCCGAGGACGCCACGTCCGTGAGCCGACTCGCAGATGTGGCCGTCATCCCGATGGAGATGGCCAATGCGGCAAACGATTTCGCGCATTCGCTGACCGAGGTCTGTCTCGTGGCCGGGCACACCCACAAGGACGTGCGGCTACCGGTCGAGCGGCCGGCCGTCGATCAGCTCCCGCGCACCGTCGAGACCGGACACATCGATGACTTCGTGCTGATCGCGCCCGTCGACCCCGCCGGTCGATCGGCGGCGTGACCGGCACCGCGCCGTATTCGCGACCACACAAGCGTCAGAAAGGGAATACCCAATGCGCATCTGGGCTGAGTTCGTCCAGCGACATCGACGATGGATACTCGGGTTCTGGGCTGTGGTAGCCATCGTCGGCATCGCTGTGTGTGGGAAGGCCACCCACCGGCTGACGGTCGACTTCTCGTTACCCGGCAAACCGGGAGCCGAAACGGCCAAGCACATCAAAGAGGTGTTCGGCAACGGAGGCGTGAATTCGCCCTACCTGATCTCCGTGACATTGCCTGAGGGGCAGCGGATAACGGGCCGGGAAACACAGGTCGCCGCGGCATTCGACGCGGTGGCCAACGGTGTGCCACGAGTGCGGGTAGTGGACGAGGCCGACACCGGTGACCGAGCGTTCCGCACCCCCGACGACCGAACCTCCTATGCCCTGGTGTTCTATGCCCACAACAAATCCGACCTGAAATTCACGCTGCCAACCGACGCGATCAGTGCGGTGCTCGACGGAGCAAAACCCGCCGGGTCGACGATCGGCGTCACTGGCGAGGACGCCTTGATTCTGCGCGACGCGGGGACGGGCGGCCCGAGCATCCTGGACGAGGTTCTCCTCGGTTCGGCCGGCGCGCTGGTGGTGCTGATCTTCGTGTTCGCCTCGTTGCTGGCCATCCTGCCGCTGGTGGTCGCCGCCGTGGCAATTCTGGCTACGTTCGCGGCCCTGCTGCCGATGACCTATCTGACCGACATCTCAGTCATCGCGCCGTATCTCATCGCGCTGATCGGGCTCGGCGTCGCGGTCGACTACTCACTGCTGATCGTCAACCGCTGGCGCGAAGAACGAGACCAGGGCAGAGACAACCACGGCGCGGTCGCAGCGGCTATGCAGACGGCCGGCCGCACCGTCGTGCTCAGCGGTCTTACCGTGACCGTCGGACTTCTCGCGCTGATCATGCTCCCCGTGCCGTACATGCGCACAATGGGCTATGTCGGCGCGTTGATCCCGCTGACGAGCTGTCTGACCGCCTTATCCCTCACGCCCGCGCTGTTGGCGGTGATCGGGCCGCGACTGGACTGGCCCAAGGTTCGGCGTGAGAAGAACGGCGCTAGTCGGATGTGGAGCCGCTGGGCCGCGTTGATCGTGCGCCGGCGGTGGATTGCCGCCGGGTCGGCGTTGGTGGTGCTCGGACTGTTGATCGGGGCGTTTTCGGGGATAAAGATCGGCGTTGCCGCACCGGAATCGTATACATCCAGCGGTCCCATCCACGATGCCCTCGTCAACCTGGAACGAGCCGGCGCACCCTCCGGCGCGCTGACACCGATGGAGGTGATGACGACGGCGGACGCCGCCCCGGCTGTCGCCGCTCGGCTGCGCCAGGTCGAGGACGTCGCCTACGCCGTCGCGCCCACCGGGTCCGCCAACGTCCGCGACGGCAAATCCGTGGTCATCGTCGTGCCCCGCGTCGAGACGGTGAACTCCTCTCAGCACAAGGTGGTTGAGCAGGTCAAGTCCATCACCGCCGGGATGCCCGGCGTTATCGGTGTCGCCGGCCTGGGACCGACACAAGTCGACTTCTTCGACGCCGTCTACGACAACTTCCCCTACGTACTCGCATTCATCTCGCTGCTGACCTTCGTCGTGCTGGTGCGCTCGTTCCGCTCACTGCTGCTGCCGTTGAAGGCCGTCTTGCTGAATCTCGTCTCGCTCGCGGCGGCCTACGGCCTGATGGTGCTGTTCTGGCAGGACGGCTACGGCTCGGACATCGTGTACGGCCTCCCCGCCACCGGAGTCGTGCCGTTCTGGCCGCCGGTACTGGTATTCGCGTTCCTGTTCGGCTTGTCGATGGACTACGAGGTGTTCATCCTGGCGCGGATGCGGGAGGAGTACGACGTATCGGGCGACACCGACGTCGCCGTCATCGAGGGCATCGGCCGCACCGGCCGATTGGTGACGAGCGCCGGGCTGATCCTCGTCTTCGCGTTCGGTGCGCTCGCGACCGCACCGAGTACCGACCTCAAGGTGATCGCGAGCGGCGCCGCGTTCGGCATTCTGTTGGACGCGACCATCATCCGGTCGGTGCTCGTGCCCGCCCTCGTCGTGCTGTTCGGCAAGTGGAACTGGTATCTGCCCGACTGGTGTCGCCGCGTGCTGTTGATTCCTCCGGCTCCCGTCCGCTCGGTGAACTTGGCGGCGCCCGAAGACCGCGAGGCCGCCGACGTGCGGCTCGGCTGATACCGCGCGACGACATTATGGGAGGAGTGCGGCAGAGCGGGCAGTCCAGGCACACATCGCCCGCACCATGGAGAAACTCGGCATCGATTCACGTCTGAAAATTACGAGGTGTGCATGTTGGACCGGTATGGCTGGCCACTCGAAGTCGGCGACCGTGTGACAGTCAGAAGTGACTGTTGCGATGAACTCTGCCTACGCGATGCGTCCGGAGTGATCTCGAATTTTGACGAGGAATTTATAGAAGTCGAAATCATGCCCCGATTCGATGGCAATGTGAATATCGTACGGGTCGCTCCGGTGGACCTGGAATATGGCACGGGGCGGGCCGCGACAGCACGACGGAAGAAGAGCGGATGCTCGCCACGCCGCACCGGTGTGCGATATGTGGAGAAAGCCATAGAAATTGCTGTTCAGAATTCCGTTATCTCAATACAGCAAGGAGATGGGATACTCGCCGCATGGTTGCGCAGCTGCGACGCGGACGAGTCTTGATTCTTGTGGTGTCGAACCTCTGATGATCGGGGCCATCCAATAGGTGACTCCAGGGTCGAATCCGATCGCGCTCTACTGTAATCCGCTCATCGCCTCCCCCACCGAAGGCTGGCTGACATCGGTCTTCCTGCCGGATACTCTCCGGAACCGAACCGCGACGACCGGCCTCGCCACCAACGTCACCTCCACGCCGCACCGGCCACATAAATTGCCCGCACTTATCCGCGACATGTTCCACGCCCGAATGTAGCCCACATCACGACGCGAGTTGACATACTTCTGAACTGATCAGCATGTACGAAGGTTCAATTCAATAAAGGAGCGGAATGCGCAAGACTGCAATCATGTCGACATCGGTTGCGGGGTGCAGATGAAGCAGGCCACGACATTCTGCGCCGAAGTCGAGCAGATGGCGGACAACTTCGATCCGTGGAGTAGCGAGTTCGCGAACGACGCGGAGTTCTTCTGGGCGGTTGTCAACCGCATGCGGGAGAAGGGCGCGGTGCTGCGCAGTGAGAAACACGGCGGATTCTGGGTCATCACTCGTTACAAGGAGGTGATGCGAGCCAATAAGGATTGGGAGACATTTACCTCCGCGCAGGGCGCCACAATCCCGCACAACCCGGACGTAGCCAAGTTGGCGCCGATCGAGGTCGACCCGCCCGCGCACCACGACTGGCGACGGATGCTCAATCCGCTGATGTCACCGTCCGCGGTCGCACAGCACGAGCCCGCGATGCGCCGCATAGCCCGCGGGCTGATGGACGAATTCGTCGAAAGCGGCGAATGTGACCTGGCCAAGGACTTCGCATGGCGGTATGTACCCAGCTCGCTGTTCGAGCTGATGCTCGGTGTACCTCCTGACCAACTGCCCGCCACGCGTGCGCTCGTCCAGGACTTCATCTCGGCGGAAGACCTGGCTCGCCAGCAGGTGGTCTTCGCCGACCTCGAGGCGTGGTCGAAGAACTTTCTGTTGTGGCGCAAGGAAAGTACGCCGCGAGACGACGTAACCAACGCGTTGCTCGGCGGGCAGGTCGGCGGCAAACCCCTCACGATCGACGAGATGGCGAGCGCGTTGATCTTGCTGCTGCTGGCCGGTATGGAGACGACGTCCAGCAGTATCGGAAACATCGCCGGCCATCTTATCGAGGATCCCGCGCTGGGCCGCTACTTCGCGACACCGGGCACGTCCGTCGATCTAGCGGTGGAGGAACTGTTACGGCGCGGATCAGTCTCCTTCGGGTTGTCTCGGGTCGCGACCAGAGATGTCGAGATCGCCGGGCAAGTCATTCCCGCGGGTGGCCGGATACTGCTGCTGTGGGCCGCGGCGAACTGGGACCCCAGCGTGTTTCCACAGCCCGAGCGTTTCGACCTCGACAGACCACCGGGTCGTCATCTCGCGTTCGGCGCGGGCCCGCACAAGTGCATGGGCGCCAACTTCGCGCGGCTCATGGTCAAGACCGCGGCCACGGAAATCGTCGCCAGAATGCCGGATTTGCGGCTGCGCCCCGGCAGCGTGGTGGAGCATCCGCCGGGTCTCGTGCGCAGCACCCGATCGATGCGCGTGATATTCCGCCCGACCCCGCGTTCGACTACCTCGGCCACGACCGATTTGTGAGGAGATCTCCATGGTGATTCGAGGCGACAATACGGTGACCGCCGCGGGGGTGGCGTCGTACTACGAGGAAGCATCCGAGCTGATCAGCGCCGATCTCAGCGGCCTGCACTTCGGGTACTGGCAAGGACTCCCCGCGGGAAGCAGCATGGCCGACGCCTCCCGCCGAATGACCGAGCTGATGATCGACAAAGTCGCGATCACCGCAGGACAGCGGATGCTCGACATCGGGTGCGGAACGGGTCAGCCCGCCGTCGAGCTTGCCCGGGTGTCCGGTGCGGAGGTCGTGGGTATCGATCTCAGTCCACGGCATGTTCGGCTCGCGAACGAGCTCGCCGACGCCGAGTCGGAAAATGACCAGGTGCGATTCCGCCTCGCGGACGTGATGGATTTACCGTTCGAGCCCGAATCGTTCGACCGGGCATGGATGCTCGAGTCGTTTTTCCATATGCCCGATCAGTCCGAGGTGATCCGGCAGATCGCGAGAGTGCTCCGTCCGGGTGGGCGACTCGTGATCGCGAACCTCGTACTGCGCATACCGCTGAATGACGAGCAGGATTCCGCACTGGCGAACCTGTGGAAGATGGGGCACGTCGCCGCGCTGCTGCCACTCGCCAACTATTCCGACCTGATGGCCGCCAGCGGCCTCGTACTGGACGAACTACTCGACATTTCGAATGACTGTATCCGCCCGACATTCCAGGCGATCCGCGACCTGCACGCGGCCCGCCGTCGAGCGGAGGCCGAAAAGCTGGACGCGCCTGTCGAACTGCAGGACGACATGACCGCCGGGATGGACCTGTTCTCATCGACGCCGGAAATCGGCTTCGCGATCATCGTCGCGTCGAAACCATTGTGAACTTGCTGGTGGCGCCCGAGCGTGGCGGCGGGTGCACATCGTATAGCTGAAAATTATTCAGCCGCCACACGGATACGATGGGAATACTCCCGTGACCGACACAGCCCCCCAAACCACGCCCAATATTATCGGCGAACACTATGTCACCACTTTCCAGGAGTATGGCTTCGTGCGCATCCCGGGCCTGATCCCTGCGGACGAAGTAGCGCAGTGGCGAAAGATCGCGTTGGACACGATCGAAGAAGATGGCCGGAATGCCGGTATGGGCGGCGGCGGTACGGCCCTCAAGACCACCTCGGATCCGTGGTGGAAGCATGAGACCCTGCTCGGCCTCGTCCGCCACCCCCGCGTCGGCGCTGTGGCCGAACAACTATCCGGTACACCCATGCGGGTGTGGAGCGGACAGGCCTACGCCAAACATCCGCAGGACGAGGTGCCCACCATCTGGCACGAAGATCTCACGCTCACGCCGCTGGACTCCCCGATGAACGTCAACGCCTGGATCGCCCTGGTCGACGTGCCGGTCGAGCGCGGATGCCTGATCTTCCTACCCAACTCGCACAAGCGCCCCGGCCCGCACCGAGCCGAGGTGGCCGAGGTGCGGAATCACCCGACCACGTACATGTTCGCCGAATGGCCGGAGCTCGAATGGGGCCCGCGGGTCACGGTTCCGCTGCGCGCGGGCGACGTGACGTTCCATCAGAGCACCGTCGGACATGCCAGCGGCGGCAATGTTTCCGACGGCGTCCGTCTGGCCTTCATCACCACCTATACCGGCGCGACGGCGATCTACCAGCCGCGTCCCGGCCACCAGAGAATGGATATGGATCTGGAGCCCGGCCAGCAGTTGCCCGATCACCGTTACCCCCGCATCTCGGACTTCGCGTAGGAGCGCATCGCCTATGCCTGCGGTAACCGCTCATATCGGCATGTCCCTGGACGGATTTGCCGCAGGGCCGAACCAGAGCCCCGAGAACCCGGTCGGCGTGGGCGGTATGCGCCTGCACCAATGGTTGCTCTCGACCAGGGCATGGCACGAACACTGGGGCCGGGAGGGTGGTGCGGAGTCCGTCGACTCCGAGGTGCTTGCCGAGACCCTCCACGGGGTCGGCGCATACATCATGGGGCGGAAGATGTTCGGCGGTGGCGACGGGCCGTGGGACACCTCCTGGCGCGGCTGGTGGGGTGACGAGCCCGCCTTCCACGCACCGGTGTTCGTGCTCACCCACCACCCGAGGGAGCCCTTGGTGATGAAGGGCGGCACCACCTTCATCTTCGTCACCGACGGTATCGAGTCCGCACTCGATCAGGCGCGTGAGACCGCCGCCGATCAGGACGTTTCGCTTACCGGCGGGGCCAACTTAGTCCGGCAGTTTCTCGCCGCCGAACTGCTCGACGAGTTATACATCCACCTCAGCCCAATCCTGCTCGGGTCCGGCGAGCGTCTGCTGGACGACGTCGGCACCCCGACGCTCGAACAAATCAAAGTCGTCGCCTCCGACAAGGTCACCCACATCAAATACCGCGTCGTCCGGTGAGCCTTGTAGCTACCGACGAGATACACAACGTTCGGTTGTGACGCGCCGGGCAATCGGTTGTTTGACCCCACTGCCGCCCGTCCGCTTCGATTCGACGGTCAACAGACAGGCTTATCCGATCGGACGGAGTCGGCGCGGGCATGTGGGGCAGGTGGTCGCTTGGGCGGCAATTCGAGGCGTTGTGGGCGGCGTATGCGGTCAGCGCGCTGGGCACGTGGCTAGCGTTCGACGCGTTCTCGCTGATCGCGATCCAGGTGTTGCATGCCGGACCGAGCGCGGTGGCGGGTCTGACGGCCGCGGGGCTGGCGGTCAGTGCGATAGTCGCGCTGCCGGTCGGGCCGTGGGTGGAGTTTCACCGCAAGCGGCCGGTGATGATCGCGATGGACCTGCTGCGGTTCGCGATACTGATGAGCCTGCCCGCCGCGTATGCACTCGGTGCGCTCACCTTCGTCCAACTGCTGGTGGTGGTGATCGTCGTCGGCACGGCCGACATCACCTTCACCGCGGCGAGCGGCGCGACCCTGAAAGCGCTGGTGCGCAAGGAGGACCTGCTGCTCGCCAACAGCCGGTTCGAGTCGACAACCTGGACCGTCACCATGCTCGGACCACCGCTCGGCGGCGCCGCCATCGGGCTGTTCGGCCCGGTGGTGACCGTGGTGGCCAATGCGGTCAGCTTCCTGCTCTCGGCCGCTGGGATCCGCGCCATCGGCGGACAGGAGCAGCCGCCGCCGGCCCGCCCCGACGGGCACCGGCTACGGGTCGCCGACCTCCTCGAAGGCTGGCGCCACATCCTGACCCATCCGATGCTGCGCCCACTGTTCTGTCACGTGCTCCTCGTCAACGGGCTGATCATGGCGGGCGGGCCGCTCATGGCCGTCCTCATGCTCGGGGAGCTCGGCTTCGCGCCATGGCAGTACGGCCTCGCGTTCGCCGCACCCTGCATCGGTGGCCTGATCGGCTCACGACTGGTCAGCCCGCTCGTCGAACGCTTCGGACAACATTCGATCATGCTCGCCGCAGGCGTGTTGCGCGCGCCATGGCCGATCGGGCTGGCGCTCGTCGGACCGGGCATTCGCGGCCTCGTGCTCGTCGTGGCCGTCGAGCTCGGGCTGATTACCTGCTGCAGCGTGTTCGGCCCGGTCTCGGCCACCATCCGGCTGAACCAGATCCCCACCGATCTGGTTGCCCGCACCCTCTCCGCATGGTCGATCGGAACCAAGGCCAGCATCGCCGCGATGACCGCCCTGTGGGGGTTGCTCGCCGGTCTCACCGACCCACGCATCGCGCTCGCCATCGCCGGTCTACTCATGCTGGCAACACCGCTGCTACTCCCCCGGGGCGAACGCACAGCAGAGCACCAGGAAGCACCGGTCACAGTTCACCCATGACACCGCGACTCGGCAACGAGGTCGCAGGTGGCCGATGTCAGAGCTTGCGCTCCTGCGCCGGGATGAGCAGCGGCCGAACGAATCTCAGGATCGCTGCGGTGGCATCGAATTCCGGCGTCGTCGGGCGGTCGGGCCTGGGAGCGCCGGGCCACCAGTGGTCACCGTTGAACACGGTCCACGCCGCCACCCGGGTACCGCCTACGCCGCCATCGACGGTGTGCCGCCCAGCCAGCGGAGTTGTTACCGTCGTTTCCGCGCCGCGGCATCTATCGATTTCCCGCCACCGCTGTGCGCTCTCCGCCAAACCCAAAGTGCGGCCTTGTAATTCACCGTTCGATCCAGGGCGGCGCGAATAGCCGCCCTGGATCGATTGAACCAGATCGGCGGTACCGTTGATCAGGATCGCCGACACAGCGTGGGTTGGCAGGATGTCACTCAACGCGGCCGGAAACGCGCCGGCAACCGCGGCGAAAACCGGCACCAGCTCGCCAAGCTCCAGTGCCGCCCGGTGAGACATGAACGCGCCGTTGGAGATTCCGGCGAGGATCGTCTGATTCCATCGCGTGCCGAATCGGTCGGCGCACCAGCCGATAAGGGCGCGCAGAAAGGCGATATCGTCGACACCCGCCTCGTCGGACCCGGTCACGCCGCGCCCGTCGGCCCAAGATCCTTGCCAGCCATCGGGATACGCGATCGCGAAATCCCATTCGCCGGCATGTGCGCCGAAACGCACCCACGGGTCCATGAACTGCCCTGCCCCTTGGAACGGCCTGCGCTCTGCGTCGCTGGACATGTTGCCGTGCAACACCACAACCAACGGTGCATCGAGCCGCGCAGGGGGCCGCACGCTGAAGGTGCGAAGTTGCCCCGTGACCGTCAGCTCTCCCGCCACCAGGTCCTCAGCCAAGAGAGCCATCCTCGGTACTCGCGATGAGTTGCACTGCACGGCCGAACCGCGCAGTCTCCCTTACCATAATCGCCGTCCAAGCGTTTGACTGTTTCGATTGCCTTGGTGCGGTCGGCGGGGTGGGAGGCCGGCGATGCGGGCGAGATCATTGCCCATGTCCTGGATGCCAGGGCAGCGCAGTAGATCGGCCAGGTGCACAGCGGAATTGCGAAGCGGCCCGGAGACCCTCGCTGAGTCGTGCCAGCCGTCGTTGGCGTTCCAGAAGTGGTTGAGCGCCCGCCTGTCAATGCCGATCGCGAACAGCGACAGACTGCGCAGCCTCATCCGAGAGCGTCGAATGTCTTGCCGCGGGTGTTTGTGGTGTCAGCTCCCAGCCCCGCCACCGTCCAAAGGCACGAGTCGGCGAGCACGTCGATCGGGTGTGCGGTCATCTTGATTTCGACTGTGCAGTCGCGGCCCGCAAGGCCGGTGATGGGAAAGCGGTAGCTCAGCGAGTTGGATCCCCGATTGATGTGTTCCTGCTTGCCGTCAGCCAAGCACTGGATGCGAGTATTGTCGCCGACCACCGGGTAGCTCCAGTGCCGCGCGTTCGGAACGTTCGTATCGGGAATCTGGAACTCGGCCCCAGTGGGTCCAAGCAAATGCAGCGTTGCGATCGGGTCCGCAAAGGACGCCTCTTGAACGTTGGTGGGCGCGATATCGACGAATATCTCGTCACCGCCAGAAACCAGCAGGCTGGTGGCTTGAACTCCCAGGTTGCTGGGGACGATAAAGACCGTTCCAACGGCCGGGCATTGCTTGGACACGACTGCATTGACAGTCATCGCCATCATCTCCTAGTTCATCGAATTGCCAGGTAGGGACGATGACAACGTTTCTCACCTTTCAGATGAGAGGCACGAGTAGCGAACTACTCGCCTTCGTCGGAACCATCGGCCCCGCTGATACGATCGACGCGGACGAGGCATAGGTGACATTTTCCAGGGATCCTCGGTCCCGCTATCTCGTAGGCCCCGTACTCCAGGGGAACCTCACGCCGGCCTTGATCACTACCGACCGAATGCAGCTCGAGCTCGGTTCCATAGGACCGCGCAACGGGCCGCTACTCCTCCTCGCGTTGATGCCGCATCCAATTCGAACATCAGCTGTTCCTTTTCGTTCTGAATGCAGGGTGCCCGTGGCGTACATTTAGGACGTCGCAAGGCCTCTATCGCTTGAAGACCTCCACTACAGATGCTCTGCCGCGCAGAAGTTCGTTGGTGCACGGTCATCGGATAACTGCATACATGTCCGTCTGACAGCCGACTGCATATCAAGCAAGAATCGTTGAACATCTGACAACCGATCGTCAGATTCCAGGATTATCGAAGGGTTCAGAGATATGTCCGGTCCACACGACGATTTCGCTCCCGACGAAGGCCCGAGCCGGGACCGCGACCAGAACGCGCAGCCGAAGTTCAGTCCGTACCACCATCCCACCGCGGGTTGGGGGGCCGCCAAAAGCGTCACGAAGTTCATGGCCCGTGAACGCGAGGCGATCGACGGCCCAAGAGCGATTCTGAAGATGAACCATGAGGGCGGCGGTTTCGACTGTCCAGGGTGTGCATGGCCCGACGATTTGAAGGGCCTGCGCCTCGATATCTGCGAGAACGGGATCAAGCATGTCGCTTGGGAGATGACACACAAGCGAGTTGGCGCCGAGTTCTTCGCGGCGCACACGGTGACGGAACTGTCGAAGTGGAGCGAATTCGATCTCGAGAACCAAGGCCGGTTGACCGAACCGATGACCTACGACCCAGAGACGGATCGGTACGTCCCGATCAGCTGGCAGGAGACGTTCGAGCTGATCGGCCGTGCGCTGGCCGAGCTCGACGATCCCAACCAGGCGTCGTTCTACACCTCCGGCCGGCTCGGGAATGAGGCGACCTTCCTCTACCAGCTGCTCGCGCGCGAATTCGGCACAAACAACCTTCCCGACTGCTCCAACATGTGCCACGAGGCGAGCGGGCGGGCACTGCAGGCTGCACTCGGCACCGGGAAGGGCACCGTCGACCTCGTGGATTGGGCGGCCGCCGACGCCCTGTTCATCATCGGGGTCAACGTCGCCTCCAACGCACCGAGGATGTTGACCTCGCTGGTCGAGGCCCACAAACGCGGAGCACAGATCGTGCACGTCAACCCTCTTGTCGAGGCGGCAGCGCGGCGCGCGATCATCCCGCACGATTTCCTGAAGATGGCCACCTTCCACGCCACCCACACCAGCACCCTGAATTTGCAGCCGCGGATCGGCGGCGACATGGCGTTGTTGCGTGGAATCGCGAAAGCTGTTCTCGAGGAAGCACGTACGGATCCGATGGCCCTCGATGCGGAGTTCATCGCCCGCCACACGGTCGGCTTCGAGGAATATCGCGCAATGTGCGAGGCCGCATCGTGGACCGAAATCGAGCGGCAGTCCGAAGTCGCCGTCGCCGACATCCGCAAAGCAGCGCGCATCTACTGTGACGCCGACCGGAGCATCATCAGCTGGTGCCTGGGCATCACCCAGCACGAGCACGGCGTCGACACCGTCCGTGAGATCGTGAACCTGCTGTTGCTGCGCGGAAACCTGGGCCGCGAAGGTGCCGGCCCCTCCCCCGTACGCGGGCACAGCAATGTCCAAGGCAACCGGACCTGCGGCATCGACCACCGCCCCACCGAGGCATTCCTGGACCGGTTGGCACAGGTGTGCGGCATCGACCCGCCGCGGGAACACGGCCTGGACACCGTCCACACGATCGAAGCGATGCAGGCCGGGAACGTGAAGGTGTTCGTCGGCATGGGCGGCAACTTCGCTATGGCCGCACCCGACTCCACCTACACTTACGAGGCGCTACGCAAATGTGAGCTGACCGTGCAGGTCAGCACCAAGCTCAACCGCAGCCACGTCGTCCACGGCCGACGGGCCCTGATCCTGCCATGTCTGGGCCGCACCGAGAAGGACCACCAGCGCAGCGGAATCCAGGCCACCTCGGTCGAGGACTCGATGAGCATGGTCCACCTATCGGTCGGCATGAAACGGCCCGCCTCGCCGCACCTGCTGTCCGAACCGGCGATCATCGCAGGAATCGCGCAGGCAGCACTGCCGAACAGCCCGACCCCCTGGCAGGCCTACGTCGAGGACTACGACCGGATCCGCAACACGATGGCCAAGGTGCTCGACGGGTTCGAGGACTTCAACCGCCGCGTGCGGCTGCCGCTCGGATTCCGCATCCGCCAGCCGGCCCGAGAATTGGTCTTCCTCACCCCGTCGGGCCGCGCGGAGTTCTCGACCGCGGAACTGCCCGACATCGCCCCGGCGGCAGGCACTCTGACGCTGGCCACCGTGCGCTCACACGACCAGTGGAACACCACGATCTACTCCGACAACGACCGGTACCGCGGGATCAAGAACCTGCGCACGCTGGTCTTCATGAATCCCGACGATATGCGCGAACGAGGCCTCAGCGAGTTCGACAAGGTCGATATCACCAGCGTCGCCAACGACGGAAGCAAGAGATCGGTACAGAAATACCAGGTGATCCCCTACGACATCCCTCGTGGTAACGCCGCGGGCTACATGCCGGAGATGAACGTGCTGTGCGCTATCGGCGACTACAGCACACAAAGCGATCAGCCGATCATGAAGAACCTCGAGGTCACCATCGAGCGTTCGGTCTAATCGCGCGCCTGGGAAGGGCACATCTCGCCCGGCGTTACCGAGCACGAATCCGGGGAGGGCCAACCCGACGGCGACGCGGGCCGCAGGCAGCGGATCGATCTCGGCCAAGTACCTGCGGATCAGCCGAGGTACCCGTAGACCATCGAGTCCGCCGTGGGGCCAGTGGTAGTCGTAATAGCCTTGCCACTCTTTGAGTTTCGCGTTGAAGATGTTCACGTTCTCGATGACGACACCATCGAGCATCCGGTAGAACTCTTCGGCGTCGATGCGGTGCGAGCGTTCCAGTTTGCCGTTCAGCCGCCTGCGGTTGCTGTCCGCAGTGATGTTGTCGTCGCCAAAGTGATGCGTCGTCAGTTTCCAGGCGATGAAACGGTGCGCTTCAGACCGATTCGACGATCGCTGACTTCACCACCGCGCGGTCCACCACCTGCCTGACGCGCCTGCCCTGATCTGCTGACACTACGGTCTTGACTCCGGTGAACACGGGCTCGGAGAACATCGTCACCTGCAGCCCCTTCTCGACGTGCAACACCAGATCATCTTTGCCCGGCGGCGTGGGGATGCGGTCATACCGGCCGTCTTGAATATTCCGGTACATCAAGAAGGCGTATGCCACGCCTCCATCAACGAACAGCTGCGCCCGCGGGTTCGTCTCCGACATCTGGGAGAGGCACTGCTGGCTTGAATAACTAGTCATCGCGTCCTCCTAGCTCCGGAATACTGCCTATGGTCAGCCTTACCGTGAGACCCCGAAGTCCACCCGGATAGTTTGCCCTGTTCACGGCCAGCGCGGACGTGAATCGCCGGTTCCCGCTCCGGCCTCGCCGACGTCCCCAGCCACCGAGTTGATCCACTTACCAGCGGTCGGACACACTCTCCGATTGCTCACCACATCGCAGGCGGCCACCATGAGCGGCGCTCCGCTCAGTGTGACCCCACCATCGAGATGAGGCCACCGACAGTGGGTTACGAACCGGATGTGGAGGCCGGGCCGGGCGATCCGGCGATCCGGCTGCGCGCACGCTTTCCCGCTGCGCGGATCACGGCGCCCAGGTGGCGCCTGCTGCTGCGAAGCGATTCAATTTCCTACCTCCTTCCCCTGAATCGATAGCTGCACAGGATTACCCCAGCTGGCTACGCTGGTGAATTCTGACGGCGGTCATCGGGAAACTGTGGCGTCGGTGAGCGGAGCTGAGATCGATTGGTATCGGCGAAACGTGACGTCGCCGGCAGGCACGTCGCGCGGGCTGGGTATATCTGCTGAACGCATCATGGCGGCCGGGATCCGATCCTGGCATCAGTCTCTAACCAGCTGACGAACGTGAACTGGTGTCTTGTAACGACCCAAAGTTAGTTCTCGACAATAACTTTGGCGGTCCGATTGAACCGTCCGATCACAGCTCTTGATCACAGTGAGGAACCCAAGCATGGGATATCGCTTGTCGCACAACTCGATTCGTACCGCACTCGGCACTATCGCGGTCGGCGCCGCCCTCGTCGCCAGCGGCGGCGCTACCGCCTCGGCGGCTCCGTTGCCCCTCGACCCCGCATCGACGCCTGCCGAGGCGTCCCCGGTCGGGTTCGATGGCACCGGCTCGACCGGGACCGGGTCCGCGGGCCTCGGAGGGATCCTCTGCTGGCTGATGCACCCCAACCCGACCTGCCAGATCTGAGTCCCTGTGTAGGAACTGATCGTTTGAGCTGGTGAGTGGCGGAATCGGGTCCGTGTGGGAGTGATATCGCGATTCCGTCACTACTGGGACTTCCGGTTTCGCCGCACAAACTGAAGCTGGCGGTGCGGCCGATGGCGGCTAGCGAAGTCACCGCAACGTGGTCGGCCGCCCGAGTTGTCGAATCGTCGGCGGGATGAGCCGAATGTGCCAGATAGCTACCATTGTGCGTTCGGGCCAGTGCGATGTAAGCGGGCGGGAGCCCACCGACCTCCAACAGGCCCAACCGCAAGTGCTCGCCACGTATCGAGCGGAACTCCACCGCGACCTCATCGGCGGCACCTTCGACCAGCCACGTCGTAGAGTTCGAATTCTTGGTCGGCGGAGCTGTCGATTCGAATTCGGCCGTCGAGCCAGTGGGAATATGCCGCGAATTTGGCGTCCGCGGTGCGGACCATGGTGACGTGGCCGGGGGCGTTGTGGTCGATGCTGGCGCTCATCCCTGCGCGCCGAGCGGACGGCCCATCTTGTCGCGCTTGACACTAATGGTGCGCTTGTTCTCCCAGCCCTCCTCACGCAGCCAGTCCTCCAGCGTGCGCAGATTCAGCTCCGGATAGCGACGGCGCAGGCCCTCGACGTCAGCCTGATAGCCGCCCGCATTAAACCAGCGGAACATTTGGAAGAACTCCTTGCCGAGCGCGACGCGCACGATCGGCATCGGCAGGCGCCGGTACTTGACCGAGCGGCCCAGGACGCGCGCGAAGACCTCGGCGGCCTGGCGGTTGGTCAGCTCGCTGCCGGCGATCTCGAGTTCGACACCGAGGAACTCGTCGGGTCGCGCGAACGCGAGCGCGACGAACTTGCCGATGTCGTCCGTCGCGATCGTCTGGTAGGGAATGTCGGCACGCAGCGGGTCGTTGAGCCTGCCCTTCAACAGCCCCTTCTCGACCGCCGGGATGTAGTAGTTCTCCATGAACGACGCCGGCCGAAGGATCGTGGCGGGCAGGCCGAGCGCGCGGATGTGGCGCTCGATCACACCCTTGGTCTCGAAGTGGTCGATGCGCGAGCCGCGCTCGGCTCCGCCCACGGAGGAGAACACCAGGTGCTCGACGCCGGCGGCGCGCGCGGCATCAGCGACGTTACGGCCCTGCTGGACCTCACGTTCGGCGCCGACGCTCCAGAAGTCCTGGACGCTGTAGACGCCGTGAGCTCGGATCATCGCGCGCTCGAGACTCTCGACGTCGTCCATGTCGCCCTGACAGAGCTCCACTCCGCTCGCCGCGAGCGACCGGGCTCGCGGCGAGTCGGGATTGCGTGTGAGCGCGCGGATCGGCATCCCCCTCGCGAGCAGGTGACGCACGACAGCTCCACCCTGCCGGCCGGTGGCGCCAGTGACGACGATAAGTTCGCGTTCCACGGTCTCAGCCCTCCTGCAGCCAGGCTCGCGCCCGGTCTGGGTCGTCGAAGTAATCGGTCACGAACGTCGCCGCATCTCTGTCGCCGGGCCGGAAGCCAGCTCTGGAGGGCAGCAGATAGGCGAAGCGCTTCAGGCCTTTGCGGAGAACGGTTTCAACGCGGCGCGGCTGGGTTTCGCACGGAACGCGGTCGAGCCGCAGCCCGGAGTTTACGACGATAGCTACATCACGCAGATCAAGCGGACCCAACAGTTGGTCGTTGCATGCTGGCCTCCGGCGCGCGTACGACGTTTCCTCGACGAGCTGCATATCAAATGCCACTTTCGAGTAGGTTGATGCCTCTGCAGGATGGCGGCCGGATGCCGAGTGCGGTGCCAGCGAATCTCGCGGTCCGGTTCCGCATCAGCCGACATCAGGAAGCCACCTCCGGCCGGCGGTAGCAGTAAGCCTAGCGACCGGCTTCACGGACTGGAGCCGATTCAGTAGACGTCTCGCGGCCGGTGATCCCCTCGGGGACTCACGAGTAAACGCCACGACGTAGACGGCTTTGCCTGTTGTTCGGCCCAGCGTTCGGTAACCAGACACCCCGGCCGTTTCAGGCCAGGTGCTCGCTCGCCACTCAGGCTGCTCACCAGGGTGTTGCGTGCAGTTATGGGACCGTTGTGGGCTCTCGGCATCGGCGGTACCGGCGTCGCGGCCAGCATCGGAGTCAGTCATGTTCGCCGATACCTCCAGCGCAGCCATACCGTGAAGCACCCGAGTTGCCTTCCAGCGCTCAGCAGCCCCAGTCTCCAGCGAACGCGCTACCCACCGACAGCGAGTAGTAACCGGCCACACGCGATTTTGGTGGGTAGTCTTCTCTGGAACACATTCGGTCACGCATCGCCGGGATCGTATGTCCGCGTGCATAGTTCACGTTGAATGTGAATGAAGCAATGGCAACCGCGGTGAGGAGCGGATCGCATCACTGATTGCCCTTCAGAAGCCGGTCCGATGGATCAATCGGTCCATCGTTCGCCGCCACACCGCAGCAGAACCAACGCTGTGCCACCCACCCCGGCGACAGTTGTTGAACACCGCGCTAGTTCTGAGGGGTGAGGAAGTCCTCCAGGAAGTTGCCCAGGCGTTCAGCTTTGGCGGTAATGCTGGATTGGGAGGAGATGTAGTCGGAGATGCCTTGGTCTTGGGCATCCTTCAGGTAGGTGGGGAGGGGTTGTTGGAGTTCGGTGTCCATGGCTTGGGCTAGGAGTTGTTCCATTTTGGGGCGCAAGGGGTTTCCGGTGGCGGCTTGGTTGTCCAGTTCCAGGCGGCCCTTGTCGGTGGAGTAGTCGTAGAGTTCGAATTCTTGGTCGGCGGAGCTGTCGATTTGAATTCGGCCGTCGAGCCAGTGGGAATATGCCGCGAATTTGGCGTCTGCGGTGCGGACCATGGTGACGTGGCCGGGGGCATTGTGGTCGAAGAGGATGGCGGCCTCTTCGATGGTGGCCTCGTCGGTGGTGTGGGCAATGAAGGGACGACCGGGGGCGGAGGCCTTGCGGCACAGCGCCATCAGGTCCAGGCGGCCGGCCAGGTGCTGGTAGTGGTCGGTGGAGCGCCACTCGTTGCCACCGGTGGCGATGGACAGCAGCAGAGGTGTGAGGTCCACACTGGAGGTGAGTTGCGTTCGGACCGCGGTGGAGTCGGTGGGGCTCAACAGGCCGCGAGGATCGTGGATATAGAAGGGGACGCGGACGGCTTCGTCGTAGGCGCCGCCACCCTTGCCGTGCAGGCCGTGGGAGCCGGCGTAGTCGCCGTGATCGGAGGTGAAGATGACGACCGTATTGGCGGCGACGTCGGGGCGGGACTCCAGAGTGTCCAGGACGCGGCCGATCTGGGTGTCCACCTGCTGTTGCAGCCACAGATAGAGGTTGCGCATGTCGATCCACGCCTGCATGGCTTCGGGGGTGCTGTAGGGCGCGAGACCGAAGGCCACCACCGAAGCCTGCACCAGCGCCATCTGTAGGCGCGGCTTGACCGAAAGCTGTTCCAGGGACTCGAAATTGCCAGGCAAGTCGCTCACCCAGCGGGGAATGTCGAGGCTGTTCTGGTCGCGGCGCGTCCAGCGCGGCCAGTACTGGATGTCGTGCGGGTTCACCAGCGATACCGTGGTGCACCAGGGGGAGCCGCCGGAATCGTGCTCGAACCAGTCCACGAAATCATCGACGATCTTGGGATCGGCCTGCAGGCCCTGGCCCGGCGCGCCGTTCGGCGAGGGATAGGTGCCGCCGCCGAACCCGTACGCCTCCAACGCACCCGGCGTCCGATCCGGGTAGTGCCCCAGATGCCACTTGCCCCACCAGGTCGTCTCGTACCCGTTCTCGCGCAACATCGACCCCCAGGTCGGAAACCGCGGGGACAAGGTCGATTCCGACACCACCATGCACCCGGTCTGATGGCTGTACAGCCCGGTGACCAGCGCGCCACGCGAGGCGGTGCAGTCATTGGCTGCGGTGTAATGCTGCTCGAAAGACACACTGCCGCGCCGGATCCGCCCGATATTCGGCAGCAGCTGATCCAGCATCGACTGCTCGGGGAACCACGCCGGCGCGCGCATCTCGTCCACGATGACGACCAGGATGTTCGGCTTGTTCGGGTCCATATCCGCGCGCGCCCGCGCCGCCGGACCCGCCGCGTTGGCCGCGACCGCCGCCGTCACCGAGGCGGCCGCGCTGGTAAGAAATCCACGTCTGCCGAACACTGCGGCCTCCTACGAGTCGATGCCGCGCCGGACTTGGGCGGCGGTGCTGCGGGCAGCGTAGGTCAGCCGCGACGCGGCGCACATCACGCGCGGGTGTGACACCAGGTCCCCTGTGTGGGGGATAGTTCGAGGCCAGTGGGATCGAGACTCGGCGAGCTCAGTTCGGGCGCACCACCACCCGATCGGGGACGGTGGCCAGGTAGTCGGTCAGCGGCGTGTCGACGATCGTCGAAAACATCTTCAGCAAACTCGGCTTCTCGTCCGAGCTCGAGTCGCCGCCTGGACATCACTTCCGCATCGACCGCACTAGCTTGAACAACGCACCGATCCGAGTCATACGAACGCCTTCCTGATGCTCGACGGCGCTGTCTCCTACGACTGGTACCGGGGCGGCGGCGAGTAGCCCCACCCGTCCACTGCATGCTGTGCCGGTCGGGCTGAGCCATGAAATTCGCTACGGCGCAGGTGCGCTGGGTGGGCTCGGGGGGCTGTCGAGAGACTGGGCGAGCAGGGCTTGCGCTGTGCGGCACAGGGTTTCAGCCGCGTCGGTCCTGGTTAGTTCCGCGACGTCGACGAGCCAGATGAACGATTCGATGCCGGTCGCCGAGCGGATGGCGATGGCCAGGCGGTGCACGTCGATATGGGGCCGGGATTCGCGCAGCGGTGCGAGGGCGTCTTCGATCCAGCCGATCGCGCGCCCGCGCCGCAGCGGCGACGGCTCACCCACGCCGGGCTCGAGCGACAGTCGCAGTGAGGCACGCAGCTCCGGCTCCCATTCCTGGGTGATACGCACACATTCGCGCATGACCAACTCCAGACGCGTGCGGGGGTCGCTTGGCGCGGGGTCGGGCAGCAGGGAGTTCTGTTCGATCTCTGGACGCACCGCCGCCAGCAGGGCTCGCTGGTTGGGGAAGTACCGATAGGCGGTTGTGCGGGAGATATCGGCGGCCTGGGCGGCATCCTCAACGGTCGGAATCGCTCCCTGTGCCAGCAATGCGCGGGTGGCGGTCACCAGCGCGGGTAATATCTGAGTATATAATATTACCTACAATAATTGTATCGGCATAATTTTTCATTTCTTTAGCTTCAGTTAAAGAACTAATACCACCACCATAA
>NZ_JBEXLC010000082.1:0-37740 GCF_040609795.1 Nocardia sp. NPDC004604 | reverse complement strand
TATTGCTGGTAATTCGTTTAATCATTCGACGACGGTGCCGCGATGACTCGACGGCACGGTCGGCGCCGCTTACCCAGGAGACGAAATGGCCTGGTATGTCTTGCGGCGTCTGCTCCAAATGATCCCCGTCTTCCTCGGGGCGACGCTGCTCATCTATGCACTGGTCTTCCTAGTGCCGGGCGATCCGATCCACGCGCTGGCTGGCGACAAGCCGATGACGCCCGCCGTGGAAGCCCAGCTCCGCGCGCGCTATCACCTGGATCGCCCGTTCTTCGTGCAGTATCTGCTGTATCTGAAGGGCATCTTCACCCTCGATTTCGGTACCGCCTTCTCCGGCCGTCCGGTGCGCGACGAGCTCGCGCGGGCGTTTCCGATCACCATCAAGCTGGCGTTCATGGCGGTGCTCATCGAGGGCGTCTTCGGCGTCATCTTCGGGCTGATCGCAGGTCTGCGCAAGGGCAAACTGTTCGATTCGACGCTGCTGGTGGTCAGCCTGATCATCATCGCGGTGCCGATCTTCGTGATCGGCTTTCTGGCCCAGTTCGTGCTCGGCGTGAAGTGGGGCATCGCACCGGTGACCGTCACCGGTAAGGCGAGCTTCTCCGAACTGTTCGTACCCGCGTTCGTACTCGGGTCCCTGTCGTTCGCCTATGTGCTGCGTCTGACCCGAAACTCGGTGGCGGAGAACATGTCCGCCGACTACGTGCGCACCGCGACCGCGAAGGGGCTGAGTCGGCCCCGGGTGGTCACGGTGCACATTCTGCGCAACTCGATGATCCCGGTGATCACCTTCCTCGGCGCCGATCTCGGTGCGTTGATCGGCGGTGCGGTCGTCACCGAGGGCATCTTCAATATTCCGGGTGTCGGCGGAACGCTGTACCAGGCGATCACCCGCGGTGAACCGCCGACCGTGGTCTCGTTCGTGACCGTGCTGATCGTGATCTTCCTGATCTCGAATCTGCTCATCGACCTGCTCTACGCCGCGCTCGACCCGAGGATCCGATATGCCTGATCTCGATAAGAAGGTTCCGGACAGGCAACCGCATTTCGTGGCTCCGCCCGACGAAGTCGAGGTGCTCGCCACCGATCAGGTCGTCGATACCGGGTCACCGACCAGCATCTGGCAGGATGCGTGGCGCCAGCTGCGTCGCAATCCGATCTTCATCGTCGCCACGGTGCTGATCGTCTTCATCGCCGTCGTCGTGCTCTGGCCCGGCCTGTTCACCGATCAGGATCCGCGCTACTGCAACGGCGATTTCAGCATGGATCCCCGTGGGCCCGGCCATCCCTTCGGATTCGATAAGCAGGGCTGTGATGTCTACACCCGAACCGTTTTCGGCGCACGGGCTTCCGTAATGGCGGGTTTGGGCGCGACGACGGTATTCCTGGTCGTCGGCGGAACGCTCGGGGCGCTCGCGGGCTTCTATGGCGGGTTGCTGGATTCGGTGGTCTCCCGCATCGCGGAGATCTTCTACGCGATTCCGCTCATGCTGGCCGCGATCGTCATCATGCAGCTGCTCGACGCGCGCACGATCTGGACCGTCATCCTGATTCTGGCGGCCTTCACCTGGCCTCAGGCCGCGCGCATCGCGCGCAGTGCGGTGATCGAGGCCAAGAACAGCGAATATGTCACGGCGGCAAAGGCATTGGGGGTCTCCCGAATACGGACGCTGCTGCGCCATGTGCTGCCGAATGCGGCCGGACCACTGATCGTGGTCACCACGATCTGGCTCGGCGCGTTCATCGTCACCGAGGCGACGCTGTCCTACCTCGGCGTCGGTTTGCCGCGCACGATCGTGTCCTGGGGTTCCGATATCAATACCAACCAGCACGAGCTGCGCGGTGGATCGCCGATTTTGTTCTATCCCGCAACGGCCTTGGCGCTCACCGTGCTGAGCTTCATTCTGCTCGGCGACGCGCTGCGGGACGCACTCGATCCGAAGGCGAGGAAGAGGTGACCGCGTCGATGTCCGAGCGACCATTGCTCGAGATCGAGGATCTCAACGTTTGTTTCTCCTCCGAGGGCAAGAAGATTCCGGCGGTGCGCGATGTCAGTCTGTCGGTGTATCCCGGCCAGACCGTCGCGATCGTCGGCGAATCCGGATCCGGGAAGTCCACCACCGCGCACAGCATCATCGACCTGTTGCCCGGCACCGGGAAGGTCACTTCCGGATCTATCGTGTTCGACGGCAAGGATCTGGCCAAGGCGTCGAAGCGGGATGTCGTCGCGGTCCGCGGTAGCGGTATCGGGTTGGTTCCGCAGGATCCGATGTCGAATCTGAATCCGGTGTGGAAGATCGGGTTCCAGATCCGCGAGACCCTGGAGGCCAATGGCATTGCCAAGGGTAAGGCGGCCAAGCAGCGCGCCATCGAACTGCTCGAGGAAGCCGGTATGTCGGATGCGGCGCGCCGGGTCAACCAGTATCCGCACGAATTCTCCGGCGGTATGCGCCAGCGCGCGCTCATCGCCATCGGACTGGCCTGCCGTCCCAAACTGCTGATCGCCGACGAGCCGACCTCGGCCCTCGACGTCACGGTGCAGCGGCAGATCCTCGACCATCTCGACGGACTCACCAGCGAACTCGGCACCGCCGTGCTGCTCATCACCCACGACCTCGGCCTGGCCGCCGAGCGCGCCGAACATCTGGTGGTGATGTATCGCGGCAAGGTGGTGGAATCCGGTCCGGCACTGCAGATTCTGCGTGAACCGCAGCATCTGTACACCAAGAAACTGGTGAATTCGGCCCCTTCGCTGGCCTCGCAACGGCTGTCCTCGGTGCGCGAGCGCATCGAGGTGCGCAAACAGGCCGTCCAGGTCGCCGAGGAGGTCGCGGCCGCCGATACCGAACTCGCGGTGGTCTCCGATGACGTGGTGATCGCGCAGAATCTGACCAAGGCGTTCAAGATTCGGGGCAGCACGCCGTGGAAGTCGACCGATTTCATCGCGGTCGACGATGTGTCGTTCCGCTTGAAGCGCGGCACGACCACGGCCATTGTCGGCGAGTCCGGTTCGGGCAAATCCACGGTGGCGCAGATGGTGCTGGGTCTGCTCGAACCGACGTCGGGTTCGGTGACCTTCGACGGACGTGAAGTGGCGAAGCTGGATCGTAAGGGTGCGTTCGCTTTTCGCCGCCGGGTGCAGCCGATCTTCCAGGACCCCTACGGTTCGCTGGATCCGATGTACTCGATCTACCGGACCATCGAGGAGCCGCTGCGCACGCACAAGATCGGCACCGCCAAACAACGCGAGGCAACGGTGCGCGACCTGCTGGACAAGGTGTCATTGCCGTCCTCGGTGATGCGCCGCTACCCCAATGAACTCTCCGGTGGCCAGCGCCAGCGCGTCGCGGTGGCCCGTGCGCTCGCGCTCTCGCCGGAGGTGGTGGTGTGCGATGAGGCGGTCTCCGCTCTCGACGTACTCGTCCAGGCCCAGATCCTCAAGCTGCTCAACGATTTACAGGCCGAATTGGGTTTGTCCTACCTGTTCATCACCCACGACCTGGCCGTCGTCCGGCAGATCGCCGACGATGTCCTCGTCATGCAATCCGGCAAGATCGTCGAAGCGGCCACCACCAATGAGGTTTTCGACAACCCGCGAGAGGAGTACACCCGTCGCTTGCTCGATGCAATCCCCGGACGGGATCTGCTGGCGGGCTGACCTGCAGTCTGTGCGGCTTACCCCTTGGGTTGGCCGCACAGAGCGAGTCTGGAGCGCACGCGAGGCGTCGGCTTCCGTGCGCTACCCAGTCATCCCGGAGTGAGTCTTACGAGCGAGTAGTTCGCGGCCCGTCTCGCGTCCGCGCGAAAGCGCGGGTATTGGATTCAGCCGAGTCGTCCAAGCGCATGCGACGAAGTCGCGAGTCTCGACGGCGACTGCTTGCAGGTCGCTGAAAGGGGCAGCCGCGAGGCACCAGGTCACCGCGCCCGCGCGGCCGAAAACAGAGCCCGCGAACACGTCGCGTCCTAGCGGCTGCAAAATGACACAGTGACCGATCCGCTACAGCCTCTTGTCGATCTGCCCGGTGTGCGCGAAGCCGCTGATAAAGCGCGCGACGCGCTCGCCGCCGTGCACCGGCACAAGGCGAACCGGCGGGGCTGGCCGACCACGGCGGCCGAGGCGGCGGTGCGCGCGGCCAGGTCATCGGCCGCGATCGAGGGCGCGAGCACCGAACTGCCCGCCGACGGCCGGGTCGCGGATCCGATTCTGGCCGGATCACTGCGGGTCGGGCAGGCCCTCGACGGTGACGCGCTGCGCAACCTGATCGGCACCTGGCAGCGCGCGCCGCTGCAGGCACTGGCCCGGCTGCACCTGCTGGCCGCGGCCGATCTGGTGACCGACGAGTCGCTGCTCGGGCGGCCGCGCGGTGACGGCGGCGTGGCCGAACGGCTCGACCTGCTGGCCCAGACAGTTCTCGGCTCGACGGCTCCCGCACCGGTCATCGCGGCGGTCGTGCACGGGGAGCTGCTGGCATTGCGGCCGTTCGGTACCGCCGACGGCATCGTCGCGCGGGCGGCCTCCCGACTGGTCGCGGCGTCCAGTGGGCTGGATCCGCACAGCCTCGGTGTGCCGGAAGTGTTTTGGTTGCGCCGGCGCCAGCAGTACCTGGATGCGGCGGCCGGATTCGGGTCGGGTGCCGCGGACGCGGTGGGCGGCTGGGTGATCCTGTGCTGCGGCGCCTTCGAGGATGGTGCGCGGGAGGCCACGTCGATCGCCGAAGCGGCGTCGGGCTAGCGCAGATAAGGGGGCCGTACACATCAAAGCGGGCGGCGTTGTCGTTGACGACCTCACCGCCCGCTAGCACGGACTCCGGGTTACCAAGCGTGCTAGGTGGGTTGTGTTCTGCGGCCTCGGCGATAATCCGTACTCCGCCGGTTCATCCCCGCAACCTGTGCGAGGCCCTCGCCGACGATAATCCGTATCTCGCAGGCCCACAACGCTTCTGCCCTTGTCGCGGCGCGCTCCGCGTGGGTGCCTGGTGCCCGTGCTGGGAAGGGTGGGTTGGGAAGCTGAACCTTCTCTTCTGGCTCCGCTCAGGCCTTCCGTCCTTCCGTAGTTACATTTCTACACCTGTGACAGCCTTCACATCAAGGGCTGCGAAAACATTCAATAATCGGCGTGTTTACCGGCGTTTCGTGGTTAAATGCCTGGTCGCAGCGCCCTCTTTGTTATGTCGGCAAACGCCTCCGCAACGCCCCCGAACAGCCCTTCCGCAGGCCCGCGTCGGGGCAGCTATGGCTCAGCGGCGACGGCGCAGCAGCCGGTAACTGATCGCCCCGGCCAGCGCCGCGCTCAACCCGACCGCCGCCGTCGCGGCAAGGGTGGTCGACGAAGGGCTCTGGAAACGCGCCCACAGCGATACCGGGTTGGAGAAGGTGAGGATCGGCCATCCCTTGGCCACCGCCTCGCGGCGCAGATTGCGATCAGGATTCACTGCGGTCGGATGCCCCACCGCGCTCAGCATCGGCACGTCGGTCACCGAATCGGAGTACGCATAACACCGTGTCAGGTCGTAACCCTCACTGGCGGCAAGCTTTTCGATCGCGGTCACCTTACCCGCACCGTAGCAATAGAATTCGACCTCGCCGGTGTAGTGACCGTCCTCGACCACCATCCGAGTGGCGGCGGTGTGCGAGGCCCCGAGCGCCTCGGCGATCGGGGCTACGATCTCCTCGCCCGAGGCCGAAACGATCACCACATCGTGGCCGCGGATCTTATGGTCGGCAATGAGATCGGCTGCCTCGGCGTAGATCAGCGGGTCGACGAGATCATGAAGTGTCTCGGCCACAATGGATTTCACCTGCTCGACGTCCCAGCCTGCGACCATATTGGTCAGGTTGGCGCGCATCCGCTCCATCTGATCGTGGTCGG
This sequence comes from Nocardia sp. NPDC004604, assembly GCF_040609795.1. NCBI lineage: Bacteria > Bacillati > Actinomycetota > Actinomycetes > Mycobacteriales > Nocardiaceae > Nocardia > Nocardia sp. NPDC004604. The sequence goes on along the minus strand of NZ_JBEXLC010000082.1, from coordinate 31,871 downwards.
CGCCCGACAGCATGAACAGGAAGTGCGCATAACTGCTCTCCAGCACTGCGCGCCGGTTCAGCAGGCCCTGTGCGTAGAAGGGCTTACTGAATACATATGTGCTCGACTTCGCGATCACCGTCTTGTCGAGATCGAAGAAGGCGGCGACGCGCTGGCCCCCGGCCATGGGGCGCGTCGTTGCCGTCACGTCCCGTGCCGTCTGGTCCGCGAGCTCTGTCTGGTCGCCATCGGCCGTCACCCGTTCAGAATATGCATGTGCCCCTGACGGTGCCGACCGGACCGTGCGCGGAGTTGGTCGGGCGAGTTTGCCCCGGAGACGCCGGGCCGGTGGCGGCCACAAAGTTGTCCGGCGACAGACTTGCGTTGTGGCCCGGGCTTGGGTGTAGTATTGCTGGCACCTGGACATAGTCCAGGCGCGTTCAGCCCGACCCCCCGGGGCTGAACCCGACGGCCCCAGCCTCCTCCCCCCCCGGCTGGGGCCGTCCTCTATTTCCGGCCAGTTTCCCCGGGTTTCGGCGGTCCGGATTTATCCACACCCCCCGAGTTATCCACATTCGGCATATTGGATCTTCTGCTGCGGCTCGTCATCGAGCACGCTGACCTGCATGAATCTCGAAGTCGCCCCGGCACTCACACCGCCGCCCGCGGTCGTGCTCATCCAGGACATTCGGCTGTGTGACGAGGTGCGCCGGGTCGCCGCGGCCGCCGAGCGTGCTCTCGATGAGCGCGGGCTGCCCGTCGGCCGACATGCCTGGGCCGCCGCGCCGCTGGTGATTCTCGACACAAACGCAGCCCAGAGCTGCGCAGAGGCCGGATATCTCCGGCGTATCGGCATCGTCCTGGTGACCGACGGGGAACCCGGATTGACCGATTGGCAGGCCGCCGCCGCGGTCGGAGCCGAGCGTGTCATCGCGCTGCCGGGTGCGGCGGTCGGGCTTATCGAGAAGTTTGCTGAGCACAGTGAAAACCGCATGGGCGACGGTGTGGTGGTCGCGATCGCGGGCGCGAACGGTGGTGCGGGCGCCTCGACATTGGCCGCTGCGACCGGGCTGCGATCCGCCGCCGAGCGGTTCCGCCGCGACACCGTCCTGATCGATGCCGCACCCCTCGGCGGCGGCCTCGACCTGCTGCTCGGCGTCGAAACCGAGGCCGGACTGCGCTGGTCGGATCTGGTGATCGAGGACGGTCGGGTCTCCGCCGCGGCGCTGCACAGCGCACTGCCCGCGGCGGCGCCGGGACTGGCGGTGCTGTCCTGCGGCCGAGCTGGTGCCGGACGCTTGCCCGTCGACATAGGCCCCGCCGCGATCCGCGCCGTCATCGAAGCAGGCCGTGCCGCAGGCGATTTGGTGATATGCGACATATCCGGCGAACGCGGCCCACATGCCGACCAGATACTCGACGCGGCCGACCTGGTGGTGTTGGTCGTGCCCGCCCGCCTGCGCGCCGTGGCCGCCGCCGAGTCGGTCGCCGCCCATATCGGCCGACGAAATCCGAACCAGGGCTTGATCGTTCGTGGCCCAGCCCCCGGCGGCCTTCGTGGCACCGAGGTCGCCGAGGTCCTCGACCTTCCCCTGCTCGCCGCCGTCCGAGCCCAACCCGGCCTCGCTCCCCGCCTCGAACGCGGCGGCCTAACCCTCCGCCGCGGCCCCCTCCGCGACGCCGCAGACGCCATCCTCACCGTCCTGAGCGCCCCAGCTGGACAGGGATTGCGATGAGCGGCTTCGCGAAATCCGAGACCCCGCCCCGAGTCCGCACTGCCGGTGCGGCGGCGCCCGCGATCCCGCGGTGCCATGACAAGGCGATTGAGTCAATGAAATACCAACTGTCGCAGCGTTATCGGTATGTAGTGCGAGCTGCCTGGTCGGCGCTCGGCGCGAGGAGATCTGCGGCCCTGAAAGGGCGGGCGAGATTCCGGGCATCGCGGCCGGTCCCTGATGTGGGTGCTGGCGCTTCGGTGGGGATGAGTGCATTGGTGGCGTCCGAACTACCGCAGCGGTATCAGAATGCGGTGTGCGCCCGGCCGGTGCAGCGATCTGCGGCGCTGAAGGCGCACGCGACCTGTCGGAGTGCCGGGCAGGCCCTCGATTCGGGTGCTGGTGCTTCGGAGGGGAGGGGTTGGGGATGAGTGCGTTGGTGACGTCGGAGCTGTTGGATCGGGTGCGAGAGCGGCTGGCGGGGGCTTCGGGGGATCCGGATCCGGCGCAGGTGGCGGCAGCCATTCGGGCCGAGGCCGGTGGTGTGCTCGGTGATACGGATCTGCTGCGGGCGTTGCGGTTGTTGCAGACCGAGATGACCGGGGCAGGGCTTTTGGAGCCGCTGCTGCAGGATCCGCGGGTCGCCGATGTGCTGGTGACCGCGCCGGATGCGGTGTGGATCGATCGTGGTCGGGGGCTGGAGCGGACTTCCGTCGCTTTCCCGGATGAGGCGGCGGTGCGCCGATTGGCGCAGCGGCTAGCGCTGTCGGCCGGGCGGCGGCTCGATGATGCGCAGCCATGGGTGGATGGCAGATTGTCGGGAAGGGAAGCGGCGCTGGGGGATTCGTTCGGCGTGCGGCTGCATGCGGTATTGGCCCCGGTAGCGCACGGCGGCACCTGCCTGTCACTGCGAGTGCTGCGCCCGGCAACGCAGGGGCTGGACGCACTGGCGGCAGCCGGTGCGATACCCGCCGACGCGAAACTCCTGCTGGAGCGGATCATTCGGGCCAGACTGGCCTTCCTGGTGGTGGGTGGGACCGGCGCGGGAAAGACCACGCTGCTATCCGGACTGCTGGCCGAAGTGGCCGCGGACGAACGCATCGTCTGCGTCGAGGACGCGGCCGAACTGGCACCGCCTCACCCCCATGTCGTGCGCCTGGTCGCGCGCACCGCGAACGTAGAGGGTGTCGGCGCGGTGACGGTACGCGACCTGGTCCGCCAGGCATTGCGAATGCGCCCCGACCGAATCGTCGTCGGTGAAGTCCGCGGCGCGGAGGTGGTCGACCTACTGACCGCACTGAACACCGGCCACGACGGCGGCGCGGGCACCGTGCACGCGAACTCGCCCCGCGAGGTACCTGCCCGCCTGGAAGCCCTTGCGGCACTGGGCGGTATGGACCGAACAGCCCTGCACAGCCAACTCGCCGCGGCCGTCCAAGTGGTGCTGCACGTCCACCGCCGAGCCGACGGATCCCGTGGCCTCCGCGAAATCGGCATCGTTGACCGCACCCCCCAAGGCCACGTCTGCATAACCGCCGCTTGGCGCGCAGACCAAGCCTCCACCCCGGCCGCCCCTGAGCTGACCCGCCTACTCAACGAACGGCTCGTCCGATGATCGGGGCGCTGATATGTCTGGCCGGGGCGGTGCTGATGGCGCCGGTGTCGAGGTCGCGGCGTCGGTTCATCGGGATGTTCGTCTCGACGGGGGAGCATCAAAAGCTGCGACGCGGCAGTGTGTTTCGAGCTGTGTTCGGTCTTGGGTTGGTGGTGGCGCTTGCTATTGGCGTGGCTCCGCTGCTGGCGGCGGTGTTGGTTGGGGGAACTGTTGGCATTCGGGTTCGGCGGGGGAGTCGGGACCGGCGGCGCGATGTGGAGTGCGCCCGCCTGCTCGATGCGCTCGAGGCGGTCATCGGTGAACTGCGGGTCGGTGCCCATCCGAGTGCTGCGGCGGAGGTTGCCGCACAGGAGTCGCGTGGCGAGGCCGCACGTGTCTTCGCGGTCTGCGCGGCCCGTAGCCGACTAGGCGGCTCCGGCGCGGATGGTCTGCGGCATACCGATTCCATCGTCGATGCCGAACTCGGGCGGATCGCCGACGCATGGCAGGTCGCCGAAAACCACGGCCTTGCCCTCGCTGAGCTACTTTCCGCCGCTCGCACGGACCTATCGGGCCGCATCCGGTTTCGCGCGCGCACCACAGCCGCCCTGGCGGGTGCTCGGGCCACCGCCGCGGTCCTGGCGGGTCTGCCACTGCTGGGTATCGGCCTCGGCCAACTGATGGGCGCCGCCCCACTGCACGTGCTGTTGAGCCCCGGCGCCGGAACAGCACTGCTGCCGCTGGGTGCGGCACTCGCATGCATCGGCTTGCTCTGGACCGACGCGATCACGCGAAAGGTCCTCCTATGAAACGCATCTGGTCGGCGATATCGGTTGTGCACATTTGAAGGGGGGTTCGGGATGATTGGAATTGCCAGTGGGCCAGTGGTTCTGCTCGCTGCGGGGTTGGTGGTGCTGCCGGGGCGGGTCGCGGTGAGTCGACGGCTGCGGGCGCTGCGAGAAGGCGGCTCGCAGTCGATCACCGCAATATCAGGCCGCGGGATCAGCGTAGATCCACTCGCCGCTGCGTCGGTTTTCGACCTATTGGCCGCATGCCTGCGCGCCGGGTTGCCGATGGCGGCCGCGGCGCGCGCAGTGGCACCCGGTGCGCCTGCATCGCTCGGAGCCGCATTGCGCCGGGCCGCTGATCTACTGGCGCTCGGCGCGGACGCGACGATGGCATGGGACCAAGTCGCACGGGACGGCGTGAACCAGCCGGGTGCCGAGGAGGTCGACGCATTGGCGCGCATGGCGCGGCGCTCGGCACGATCGGGCGCCTCGCTCGCCGCCGCCGTCGGCGAACTGGCCGAACAGCGCCGCAACGGCGTCGAGGACGCGGCCGCCGCGCGAGCCGAACGCGCCGGAGTCCTGATCGGCGGCCCGCTCGGCCTCTGCTTCCTCCCCGCCTTCATCTGCCTCGGCATCGTCCCCGTAGTAGTCGGCCTCGCGGGCCGGGTGCTCGGAGGTGGACTGCTGTGAAAACCACACGACCGGGAAGAGCATGTCGGCACGGAGCCGCCGCGTCGACTGGAAAGAGAGGGGAAATCGGTGCGAATCGGGAAGGTGCGGGAACGGGTGGTGCAGATGCTCGGAGCTGTCGGCGTCGAGGTGCGGGCGCGGCTGTTGCAGGCGGTGGTCGCCGAGGACGGGATGAGTACGGCGGAGTATGCGATCGGGACCATTGCGGCGGCCGCGTTCGGGGCCGTGCTGTATGGGGTGGTGACCGGGGACAGCATTGTGAACGCCCTGACGAAGATCATCGACAAGGCGCTCAACACCGCGGTGTAGCCGATGATGATCGTCGATTAAACTATTGCGGTACAACGCATCTCGGTGACGATCGGGGTGCGGTGACGGTTGAGGCGGCGATCGCGCTCGCTGCCATCGTGGTCGCGGTGGTGCTGTGCGTCGGAGCCTTGCTCGCGGCGTCGACGCAGGTGTGCTGTGTCGACGCCGCTCGCGAAGCGGCCCGGCTGGCCGCCCGCGGTGATCAGGCGAATGCGGTGTCGGCGGCGCGGCGGGTTGCTCCACCCGCCGCCGACATCTCGCTGCGCAGTGAGGGCGATCGGGTGGTCGCGACGGTCTCCGGCCGCTCACCCCTGCTGCCACTACTGATGCTGCGTGCCGAGGCCGTGGCCAGCCGCGAGCCGGGAGCCGAGCCGTGACCGACCGCGGCCCGGCAGCCGAAGCCGGTATCCCCGCGGACCCGGCGCAGATGAAGGACTTGGAGGTGCCGCGCCACATCGGCGCGGTGGTAAGGGAGTGCAGTGATCGAGCGGTAGACGCGGCGTCGTCGGACAACGCGCGACGTCGGCGGGTCGACCACCGCCACCGTATGTTCGATGCTCGGTCGGAACGTCGGCGTTTCGCGATCGCGGATGACGGTGTTGCGACGGTGTTCGCGTGCCTGGTGCTCGCGGCGCTGATCGGCGTGACGTTATTGATCGGTCAGGTCGGGGTGGTGATCGTCGGGCGGCATCGGGCACAGGCTGCCGCGGATTTGTCGGCTTTGTCGGCGGCGGGGGAACTGGAGCGTGGGGCAGATGCCGGATGCGCTGCGGCGAGTGAGATCGCATCGCGGATGGGAGTGCGGATTCTGCAGTGCACGGTAGTGCAGTGGGATGCGACTGTCACCGTTGAAGGGAATGTACCAATAGGTCTGTTCGGAAAGCGGACTGTTCGCGCGGTTGCTCGCGCGGGGCCGGTCGAAGTTGGAGTATGACCGGTACATACAGATGTCCGACAGCGGTACGTCGCATCGCTGGAATTCGGTAATTGAGATGGTCGAATAATTGCGGTATTGCATCAATTTACTGAGTGGCCGCAGAACGCAAACTGTGTATCCGCACGTCGGATGCTAATGCCCGTGGCAATAACCCAGTTAACATGAATATATTCCTCTTTAATCGGCGGCTCGGCACGCCTGGGTCTGCCGGGCGCGGCGGGCCGGTCTGTGTCGATCGTCCCTGGTGATCATCTGGCCAACTGGACGAGTGATCACACTCGGAAGTCGGCGCTGTCACGAATCGAATGCGAGGCCTTCACCACGCCGATCAGCCACCTGTTCCGGCCGTCAACTCGCCCAGAATGGCGGCAAGCAGGCGGGCCGCGCCCGCCTTGTCCAGCGGATGGTTGCCATTGCCGCATTTGGGCGACTGCACGCAGGACGGGCAGCCCACCGCACAGGTGCAGCTCTCGATCACCGCGAGCGTCGCCGACAACCAGCGCCGCAGCTGCGCGAATCCACGTTCGGCGAAGCCCGCACCACCTGGCTGTCCGTCATAGACGAACACCGTCGGCAGGCCAGTATCCGGATGCTCGGCGGTGGAGACACCGCCGATATCCCATCGGTCACACGTCGCGACCAGCGGCAATAGGCCGATAGCGGCATGTTCGGCGGCGTGTAGTGCGCCGGGCACCCGCGGCATATCCAGGTCTGCCGCGGCCAGCAGTTCCGGCGTGACGGTGTAGAGCACCGCGCGGGTCGGCAGCGTCTGCGCGGGCAGATCCAGCTCCACCAGGTCCAACACCTCGCCCGTGCGCAGCGTGCGCAGATAACCGATCACCTGGCTGGTGACCCGTACCTGCGCCAATGCCGTGGTTACCCGGCCGTGGATGCGCTGTTCGGTCACTTTGTCGACGGTGATCGAAGTGACCTGCCTGGCACTGGTCGTCCAGCCGGGATCGGTGCCGTGCACGAACGCGACCCCGCCCTCGAAATCCAGCTCATCGACCACGTAGACCTCGCCTTGATGCAGGTGAACCGCACCTTCGTGCAGCGTCGCCCGCGCTCGTCCGGCGTCGGCGGTGCCGAGCAGTCTGCCGGTCTCGCCATCCACGATGGCGATGGGGGTGCCGATGCCCCCGCGCACGTCAACGGCGTCGTGGGGATGCGTTTCGGCCGTCGCGAACCAGCGTGCGCTGCCGTCCCTCGCAACCCCCGTTCGGCGTCGAATCAGTCCTTGACCTGCGAGATCGTTCAGCACCTCGCGCGCGCCGAGCGCGTCGACCTCACCGTCGGTGAGCGGCAGTTCCAGCGCGGCGCACAGCAACTGCGGACCCAATACATAGGGATTGTGCGGATCGGTGATGGTGGCCTCGACCGGCTTGTCCAGCAGCGCCTCCGGATGGTGGACCAGGAAGGTGTCCAGCGGATCGTCCCTGGCCACCAGCAGTACCAGCGATCCCTGCGTGCGCCGCCCCGCCCGCCCTGCCTGCTGCCAGAACGAGGCGACCGTGCCGGGAAAACCCGAGATCACGACGGCATCCAGCCCCGCGATATCGACCCCGAGCTCCAGCGCGTTGGTGGTCGCCGCCCCGAGCAGCGATCCATCGGAGAGCGCGGCCTCCAGTTCGCGCCGATCCTCGGCGAGATAGCCCGCCCGATAGGCGGCGACCCGCTCGCTCAGCGCCGGATCCACCTCGGCGAGCAACCGTCGGGCCTCGATCGCGGTCAATTCCGCGGCTCGTCGCGATCTGACGAAGGTGAGCGTGCGCGCGCCCTCGACCATTAGATCGGCCATGATCCTGGCCGCTTCCGAGGTCGCCGATCTCCGCACCGGCGCACCGTTTTCGCCGGTCAGCGTGGTTAATAGCGGCGGCTCCCACAGTGCGATGGTGCGCGCGCCCCGCGGCGATCCGTCCTCGGTGACCGCGACACACGGGGCGCCGATCAGCCGGGAAGCCGCGGCCGCTGGCTCGGCCGTCGTCGCCGAGCACAGTATGAATACAGGATCCGCGCCGTAATGGGCCGCGATGCGTCGTAGCCTGCGCAGCACCAGCGCCACATGCGAGCCGAATACACCGCGGTAGGCGTGGCATTCGTCCACTACTACATAGCGCAGCCTGCGTAGCACCCTGGCCCAGCGCTGATGCGAGCGCAGCATGCCGACGTGCAGCATGTCCGGATTGGTGAGGATCATCCTGGCATTCGCGCGCACCCATTGCCGGACCTCGGCCTGGGTATCGCCGTCGTAGGTGGCCGGATGGACGTCGCGCAGCGGGCCCTCGTGGGTCAATTCCGCTATTGCCCGCAGCTGATCGGCGCCCAATGCCTTGGTCGGCGCAAGATAAAGGGCGGTGGCGAGCGGATCTTTCCGCAGTGCGGTGAGCACCGGCAGCTGGTAGCCGAGCGACTTCCCGGATGCTGTGCCGGTGCTGACGACGACGTGCCGACCGCTGGCGGCGAGGTCGGCTGTTCTGATCTGATGCGTCCACGGCGCCTCGACCCCGGTGGCGCGCAGCGCGGCGACCACATCGGGCGCTGCCCAATCGGGCCAGGTAGTGGCGGCCGCAGGGCGTGTGGGTAGCTCGACGACGTGGGTGAGGCGGGGGTCATCGTCAGGCCCCCCATTCAGGACACGATTCAGCAACGATCCCCCGTAACTCGAGCCGTTGCTGGGTCGTATCCGAGTTACCGGCTCGGTCGGATTCACGATGCAGACTCCGCGACACGCTGGGAAAGTGTGAAACGTGCGCGCTTGGGAAGTCCCACCTGCCTTTTCGATACCAAATAGCGACCTGGGTCACAGGCTGATTGCCATACGTCGACTCGGTTATCTGAAGGCAAACGAACCTCAAGTCTGGATTCCGGCATTGTGTCCCTCACCTGCGCATTCGCAAGATCAACTTTTTTGCAAATTGTCGGTAACTCGACTGTTGAATTGCTCGAAGACATGGTTCACTAGTTCCTGGTCGCAAGCTTCTGTGTTCGAGGGACGGATCCAAAGTCCAAACCGTCAGCAGGATCGATGTTGCGGCCGGTGTGCTTGGTGCTTTCCTGCAGGGGGAACCAACAGTACAGCGGTCGGAACGGACCCGGTGGATGAACCTACTTGTCCGCCGTTCCGGTAAGAAAAGAGAAGGAACAGAATGGCACAGGGAACTGTGAAGTGGTTCAACGCGGAGAAGGGGTTCGGCTTCATCGCGCCCGAGGACGGCTCCGCTGACGTCTTCGTCCACTACTCCGAGATCCAAGGGTCGGGCTTCCGTACCCTCGAGGAGAACCAGAAGGTCGAGTTCGAGGTTGGCCAGGGCACCAAGGGCCCACAGGCCACCGGAGTTCGCGCGCTCAGCTGAGCGACGCAACGATTCGCTCGTCCCTCACCGCCGGTAACCGGAGGTGAGGGACGAGCCATATCTGGGGTAAGACACAAATGTGACGGGCACCTGCGGGTGTCCCCGCATTGTGATGGGCACTGCATACTGATCAACAGCGACGCAGGTACGCTCTATGGTTCGAGTCGCAAGCGCTCGGCCACACGTCGCGTCAAGGTATAAACGTGTCTGGTGGCAACGTCCTCCCCGTCGCCGCCGCTTGCCCCAGCCGCGCACAGCGTGAAAGAGCGCCGCGCGGGTCGATTAGGAAAGGTGTATTCGCCGGTGGCAACACGAGACCGCGGTGCAGCCGACCAGGGCCGTCCCCTGCGTCGTCTCGTGATCGTCGAGTCCCCGACCAAGGCCCGCAAAATTGCGCCCTATCTCGGCCGCAATTACATGGTCGAGGCCTCGGTCGGTCATATCCGGGACCTGCCGCGCGGTGCGGCGGATGTTCCCGCCAAGTACAAGGGGCAGTCCTGGGCGCGCCTCGGCGTCGACGTCGACAACGACTTCGAGCCGATCTATGTGGTGAGCCCGGATAAGAAGGCCAAGGTCTCCGAGCTCAAGAGTCTGCTGCAGGACGCCGACGAGCTCTATCTCGCCACCGACCCCGACCGCGAGGGCGAGGCCATCGCCTGGCACCTGTTGGAGACGTTGAAGCCCAAGGTGCCGGTGCGACGCATGGTGTTCCACGAGATCACCGAGCCCGCCATCCTGGCCGCCGCGGCCGATACCCGCGATCTGGACAACGATCTGGTCGACGCGCAGGAGACCCGGCGCATCCTGGACCGGTTGTACGGCTACGAGGTCAGCCCCGTGCTGTGGAAGAAGGTCATGCCGCGGTTGTCGGCCGGCCGGGTGCAGTCGGTCGCGACCAGGGTGATCGTGCAGCGCGAGCGTGAGCGGATGGCGTTCCGCTCGGCCGAGTACTGGGATATTGCGGCGAAGCTGGACGCGGGCGGGGAGAACGGCGACGCCACCAATCCGCGGACCTTCGGGGCGCGTCTGGTCACCGTCGATGGGACCAGGGTCGCCACCGGGCGGGACTTCGGTCCGGACGGTCAGCTCAAGGGCAATGGGGTTGTCGTACTCGACGAGCCGTACGCCCGGCGCCTCGCCGAGGCGCTGGAGGGCGCCGATCTGGTGGTCTCCTCCGCGGAGGCCAAACCGTATTCGCGCAAGCCGTACGCGCCGTTCATGACCTCGACACTGCAGCAGGAGGCGGGCCGCAAACTGCGGTTCAACGCCGAGCGCACCATGCGGGTCGCGCAGCGGCTGTACGAAAACGGCTATATCACCTACATGCGTACCGACTCGACCACGCTGTCGGAGTCGGCCATCGCCGCGGCCAGATCGCAGGCGACCCAGCTTTACGGCGCGGAGTACGTGCATCCGACGCCGCGTCAGTACACCCGCAAGGTGAAGAACGCGCAGGAGGCGCACGAGGCGATCCGTCCGGCAGGCGATACCTTCGCGACCCCGGGCCAACTGCACGCGCGGCTGGACAATGACGAGTTCCGGCTCTACGAGCTGATCTGGCAGCGCACGGTCGCCTCGCAGATGGCCGATGCCAGGGGCACCACGCTGACGCTGCGGATCACCGGTATTGCGGGCACCGGTGAGGAATGCGTCTTCTCCGCCTCCGGCCGGACCATCACCTTCCCGGGCTTCCTGAAGGCCTATGTCGAAAGTGTGGACGAGGAGGCGGGTGGTCAGTCCGATGACGCCGAATCCCGGCTGCCCGCACTCGACGAGGGTGAGCGCGTTACCGCGGTCGAGCTGAATCCCGACGGGCACACCACGAATCCGCCCGCGCGGTACACCGAAGCCTCGTTGATCAAGACGCTCGAAGACCTCGGCATCGGTCGACCCTCGACGTATTCGTCGATCATCAAGACGATTCTGGACCGCGGATATGTGTACAAGCGCGGCAGTGCGCTGGTGCCGTCCTGGGTCGCGTTCGCGGTAGTCGGTCTGCTGGAGGCCTATTTCGGGCGACTGGTCGACTTCGACTTCACCGCCGCGATGGAGGACGATCTCGATGCCATCGCCGGTGGACGCGAGCAGCGCGGAAATTGGTTGTCCAGCTTCTATTTCGGCGGCGATCACGGTGTCGAGGGGTCGGTCGCGCGCTCCGGCGGTCTGAAGAAGATGGTCGGTGAGCGGCTCGACGATATCGATGCCCGCGAGGTCAATTCGATCAAGCTGTTCGTCGATGACGCGGGTCGCGACGTCGTGGTCCGGGTCGGCCGCTTCGGGCCGTATCTGGAGCGGATGGTCGCCAATCCCGATGACCCAGAAGGGGATTCGATCTCGCAACGGGCGAATCTGCCCGATGATCTGCCGCCGGACGAGCTGACCGCCGAGGTCGCCGAGAGGCTCTTCTCGACGCCGCAGGAGGGGCGTGCGCTGGGTGTGGATCCAGCGACCGGACACGAAATCGTTGCCAAGGAAGGACGTTTCGGGCCGTACGTCACCGAGATCCTGCCCGAGCCTGCGGACGAGGACGGACCGCCGCCAGCCAAGAAGACCGCGAAAAAGGCTGCGGCGCCGAAGCCGAGGACCGGATCGCTGTTCAAAGATATGGATCTGGCCACGATTACGCTCGACGATGCACTGAAGCTGTTGTCATTGCCGCGCGTTGTCGGCGCCGATCCGACCAGCGGTGAGGAGATCACCGCGCAGAACGGGCGTTACGGACCATATCTGAAGAAGGGCACAGATTCTCGTTCACTGCTCAATGAGGACCAGATCTTCACCGTGACGCTCGACGAGGCATTGAAGATCTATGCCGAGCCCAAGCGACGCGGACGGCAGGCGGCCAGCACCGCGGCGCTGCGCGAGCTCGGCAACGACGCGGCCACCGGCAAGCCGATGGTGATCAAGGATGGCCGTTTCGGTCCGTATGTCACCGACGGTGAGACCAATGCCAGCCTGCGCAAGGGCGATGAGGTCGACTCGATCACCGACGAGCGGGCCTCGGAACTGCTCGCCGACCGGCGCGCGCGTGGTCCGGTGAAGAAGACGGCCAAGAAGGCGGCGGCGAAGAAGACGCCAGCCAAGAAGGCCACGGCCGCGAAGAAGACCGCGACCAAGGCCACGGCGGCCAAGAAGACCGCCGCCAAGAAGGCGGCCGCGAAGAAGTCCTGACGGTTGTGCCGATCGGTCGAATCGATCGATCGGCGCGGTACGCTCTGCGGTCGGACCATCGAGAGCCGGGTGCTGGCCGATTATGCCGTAACCTCGCCCCATATCGACGAACGATCGTGAAGGGACTGTCCATGGCCATCGACCAGGAACGCGAGAATCTCATCGCCATGCTCGCCAGTCAGCGCGAGCTATTCCGGATCACCCTGCGCGGCATCGACGACGCACAGGCGCGGCAACGCACGACGGTCAGCGAACTGACGCTCGGTGGGCTGCTGCATCACCTGGTCAGCTGCGAAAGCCACTGGACGACGGTCATTATCGAGCGCGACGAAACGGCCGAACTCGACGTTTCGAAATTCGATGGCGAGTACGTGCTCGGACCCGATGAAACGGTGGCCGGGCTGCTGGCAGCCTGGGACGAGGTCGCGGCGGCGACCGAGAAGCTGATCCGGACCGAACCCGACCTGAACACGTCCATTCCCACACCGACCACGCCGTGGACGCCCGAACGCGAATGGTGGACGGTGCGTTTCACCGTGCTGCACGTCCTGCGCGAAATCGCCCACCACAGCGGTCACGCCGACATCATTCGCGAAGCGCTCGACGGCGCGAACACCACTCATCAGCGAGTGTGAGTCGAAAATCTCTGCGGGCCTGCGAGATTCGGCATGAACCGGCATCATGGAGCCATGAGCGTGACCGGTCGTGAGTGGGTTTACATCGCGGGCTATGAGTACCTTGCGGACAGTCCGCGTCCGATGGCGGCTGTGCGCGCTTGACTGCGCGAGCGCGGTATCGACTGGATGCCGTTCACCGTTGACGAAGTCTGCTGGACTCGAGGCTGTGGACCAGGTCCGGAGGGCCGTTGGCATAGCCGGTTCGATATCCGGGTCGCCGGGGAGGCGCTGCGTAGGCTCGGATTGCATCCCGATCAGCCGACCTCGCGGATAATCGGGCCGTCGCCGCCCGGATGGTGGCATGCGGCTGCCGAGCGGCGGTTCAGCACGGTCGTGGTGCTCGGGCGGGACCCTGTCGGTGGGGGCGGTTAGGGTGTACGGCGTGGCGGGTGTCTTCGATCGACTGGTCGGCCAGGATACGGTCGAGTCCGAGTTGACGGCTGCTTCGATTGCCGCGCGCGGGGGTGTGGGCAATGGGGCGATGACGCATTCGTGGCTGTTCACCGGGCCGCCGGGATCGGGGAGATCGGTTGCGGCACTGTGCTTTGCGGCCGCGCTGCAGTGCACCGACGAGGGGACGCCGGGGTGCGGGCGATGCCATGCGTGTACGACCACGATGGCCGGAACGCATGGTGATGTGCGGCGGGTGATTCCGGAGGGGCTGAGCATCAGCACCAAGGAGATGCGCGAGATCGTGCAGATCGCCGCGCGTCGGCCGAGTACCGGCCGGTGGCAGGTGGTGCTGATCGAGGACGCCGATCGGTTGACCGAGGCGGCGGGCAATGTGCTGTTGAAGGTGGTCGAGGAGCCGCCGGAGCGGACGGTGTTCCTGCTGTGCGCGCCATCGGTGGATCCGGAGGACATCTCCGTGACGCTGCGTTCGCGCTGTCGGCATGTGCATCTGATGACGCCTTCGGTGCCCGCCATCGCACAGGTGCTGCGTGAGCGCGACAAGCTCGACGAGCAGACGGCCAACTGGGCGGCATCGGTGAGTGGCGGCCATGTCGGGCGGGCCCGGCGGCTGGCCACCGACGAGGAGGCCCGATCGCGCCGTCAGCGTGCGCTGGCGCTGGTCGGCGCGGTTTCGCGGCCCGGTGCCGCCTATGCGGCCGCGGACGAATTGGTGAAGTCGGCCGACGACGAGGCGAAGCAGATGAGTGCGGCCCGCGACGAACGCGAGCGGGAAGAGCTGGCGACCGCACTCGGCGCTGGCGGTACCGGCAAGGGTGCCGCGGGTGCGACCCGGGGCTCGGCCGGTGTGCTGAAGGATTTGGAGCGCAGGCAGAAGTCCCGCGCCACCCGCACCGGTCGCGATGCCCTCGACCGCGCCCTCATCGACGTCGCGGGCGTCTACCGCGATGCCCTCGCCGTCCGCTTCGGCGCAGCCCGCAATGGTTCCGGCGTCGCCCTCACCCACCCCGATCTGTCCGACCAGATCCACGACCTCGCCGACCGCGTCCGCCCCGAAGGCCTGCTCCGCTCCCTCGATGCCGTCCTCGCCTGCCGCGAAGCCCTCGATCTCAACGTCAAACCCCGCTTCGCCCTTGCCGCCATGGTCGCCACCCTCATCGCCGCCCAATCCGCGTGACCGCTATTACCCGTTTCAACGCCAGTGCAGGTCTCCGATCAACGCCGTCTCCGCACCCCCGTCGGCGAAGATGACCTGACCGGTCACGAAACGGTTGTCCGCACCGGCGAGCCAGCAGATGAGTTCGCCGACCCACTCCGGTCGCCCGGGAAAGCCGCCGAACGGCTGCGGCGCTGCGGTTTCGATGGCGGTGCGGGTGTCTTCGCTCGTGAGGATCCAGGCGGCCGCGGGTGTGTCGACGACGCCGGGTGCGACAGCGTTGAGGGCGATGCCGGATCCCGCCCACCTGGGTGTCGGGGCAACCCTGCGTACCCAGCGATTAAGCGCGCGTTTGGCAATGCCGTAGGCACCGGTAGCGCCACCGATATCTGGGTCCGCTTCAACGTAGGCGACGGCGGCGGCTTCGTCACCGTCGAGACATGCTTGCACCACGCGCTCGTCCGCGGGTGCCAGCGACGAGGTGGAGGACACGACCACGGCTCGGGGCGCCGCGCTCTGCGCCAGCAGCGGTCTTAGCCCTTCGAGCGTCGAGACGGCGCCGAAGTAATTCATCTCGAGGAGACCGGTTTTGCCGCCCCCTGCGATGGCGAGCACTGCGTCGATGGGCCCACACTGGGCCACCTGGTCGACCAGCGAATGCCGCCCCTCGGGCGTAGCCAAGTCAGCCTCGATATCAGCGTCGCTGAGGTCGCAACCGATGACCTTGGCGCCCCGCTCGCGCAGCATTGTCGCAGTCGCAGCGCCGATGCCCGATGCGGAGCCGGTCACGACATACGTACGCCCGGCAACCTCGGTAAACGTCATTGTGCTTCCTTCAGTTTGCAGGCCGGCGATTGCCTTCCCGTCAGGGCTGTTCACTCGTACTGCGGTCGAAGAGTTCGACCAGTTCATTTCCGCAGAGATCGGGGTCGAGTCCAGCGGAAAGGAGCGGGACCACACTGTCGATGGAGGCTCGTAGCGCCGCTGCCATGACCTGGGGGTCGAAAGGGCGGAAGGCTCCGGTGCGCTGGCCCTCCGCGAATAGACGGGCCAGCCGCTTCAGCGATTCGATGTGGTGCCGCTCCCAGACGCCGTGACCGCCGTTGAGAAGGATCTGTTGGAGCGCCCGCACCTGCGGCAGGTGACCGGCGATGAACGCCACGTTCGCCCGGATGACGGTGGCGAGCAGTTCTCGGGCACCGGTCGCGGCCTCGAGGGCGGGCCGCATGTGGGCTTCGGCGTCGGCGACGATCTGATCGGCAACGGCCGCGAACAGCTCGTCCTTACTGGAGAAGTGATAGGTGATCAGCCGATTGCTGCTGAGCCCGGCCCTATTGCAGATGGCCTCGAAGGTGGTGGCCTGATAGCCGAGCTCGCCGAGCAGGGCTATCGCGGTATGGGTGATCTGTTGTCTGCGGGCCGCCGTCGCCGCCTGACGGGTGGTCATGACCGCTGCGCCTAGCAGCCGACCTCGGCGCAGGTGACGGACCGATCACCCCGTGGCGCACCAAGGTCGGACACTTTGTTATCCACGCAGATAACATTATCTGCATGGATAACGTAGGACAAGCCCAGCGGAACTCTTGCATCCCAGCGGTGCCACCGTTTGCAACGAGACCAGCCTGAATGCCCGGGCTCAGCCGCCGAGGCATCGTGCAGTCACCGGCCTTCGGCCACCTCCGGTGGTGAGCCAGAGCCGTTAAACCGACACTCCCACGTTCAGCGCGTCCAGGTCGTTGCCGATCACGAGGCGGCCGGAGTAGCCCTGTTGCGCCAGCTTCCACCGTGCTATCGGGTTATTCGCCGGAACGAGGTGGGTGAGAACCAGGTTGTGTGCTCGTGCGGCCTGTGCGACCTGTGCGCCGACCTGCTCGATGGTGGTGTGAGCGGAGAGCAGGTGTGCGCGGATGGGCGCGGCTTTGTCGGGTGGTAGGTGGGCGACGACCTGTTCGGCGAACTGGGCGTCGATCACTTCGTGCACCAGGTAGTCGGTGTCGTGGGCGAGGTCGATGAGGTTCTTGCTCACCGTTGTGTCGCCGGAGATGACGATCGAGCCGTCCGGGGTGTCGAACCGGTAGGCGAAGGCCGGCGCGGTGGGGTGGTGGTCGACGAGGGTTGCGGTGATTGTGACGTCGTCGTCCTGCCAGATGTGGATCGGTGCGGACAGGCGAGGTGGTTCGCCTTCCGGGTCGGGTGTCCAGATACCGGCGAGATCGATGTCGTGGACCTCGAACAGTGTGTCGGGGCCAGCGAGGGCGCTGTCGCGGGATCGATCGTTGAGGTCGGTCGCGAAGGCCTGGCGCAGATGGCTGGTCATGCCGACGGTGCCGGGGCCTGGGTCGCCGGGTTCGAACATGGGTGGTTGCGGACGGCCGGGCGGGAAGACCCGGGGCAAGGTGGGCCGTACACCCGGCCCCCACACCTGGATGGGTGGGGCGGTACGGCCGATCGCGTTCGAAACGCCGGTGACGTAGAGCGCGGGCCAGTCCGCGACATGGTCGCTGTGGAGGTGGGTGAAGAAGATCCCGCGCACGTTCTCGAGCAGGTCACCATTGGCCAGGCCGCGTGCGATCCTGCTTTGCACAAGCCGCTGGTATGCGCCGAGTCCGAGGTCGACCAGGTAGATCCGGTCCGCATGGACGATGGCGGTGGACACGCCGGCCCGCGCGGGGTCGAGCAAGGTCGGTCCACCCGCGGTCCCCAGGGGCACGATCCGGGTGCGGGCAACTGGTTCCGTGCTGCGGCGGGGTGTTGCGCAGGCTGCCGCAGTGCCTAGGGCCAACGCCGATCCTGCGGCTCCCAGGCTCTGGAGGAACCGGCGCCGGTTCGAACCGCTCGCGACCTCCCCGGCAGCGCGGGAAATGAAGTCACACATGATGCACTTTCCGAGAGTGACGATCCGGCCTTCAGCGTCGACGTCGGCCGGTCACTTTGGATGACGGGAGACGGCCTGCTTTCGAAGTGCCGGTCATAGCGTCACCGTCGATGGTCATGTCGAAGGCGAGGTTCAGCCGCATCGGCTTGGTGACGGCCTGCCGCCAGGTGATCCGATCTCCGTCCCGCAGGAGGTCGCGGAGCTCGGCGTCTTCACCGGCGCCCTGTGCGGTGCCGTGCCAGGCGCCGTCGCGCTCGCACAGGTCGATAACGGCGTTGACCTTCCCGATCGGGGTGGCGATGGTCAGGTCCCATGTCTCCGAAGGTTGCATGTGACGAGTCCTTCCTTAAGAGGATTTGGCAATTCGGGATGGTCAGAACGAGGACGGCGCGGGCCCGGCGTTGCGCCAGACGACGCCTCGCCGTTCGTGTGCGAAGAGCTCTTCGACGGCGTGCGCGACCTGTGGCCCGATCTCGCGTTCGAGGAGGTATAGGCCGAGGTCGAGGCCGGAGGTGACCCCTGCTGCGGTGACCAGGTCACCGTCGTCGACGATGCGGGCCCGCACCGCGTGTGTGCCGGTGGCTTCGAGCAGGTCCATCCCGAGGTGGTGCGTGGTGGCGTGGCGGCCTTCGGTGAGGCCCGCCATGGCCAGCACCAGTGAGCCGCCGCAGACCGTGGTGACCGTGATGTCGGGGTTCTCCATGGCGTCTTTCAGCAACGCGGGCAGCGCGGTATCCAGCGTCCGGGCGAGGCGAACCTGGATATATTCACCCGCGGTGTCTTCGTCGGACGGTTGTTCCTGCGGGTCGCCGACCAGACCGGCAGCGCCCGGAACCAGCACCAGGCCGGCGCGGGTGGGGTCGAATGCGGCGATCGCGCGCAGTGTCAGATCGCCGGTACCGCTGACCACCTCACGTGGCCCTTCGGCCGAGACGAGCTCGACGGTGATCGATCCATCGGAAGCCGTGCCGCCCGCGTGGAGTACTTCGAACGGGGCGATGGCGTCGAGTGGGTCGAAGCCATCGAAGAGAACGACCTGGACGTGCATGTGGGCATCCTTCGAAGCAGGGGAGAATGATCAACTGAACTGCACGTTATTTAGCGGGGGCTCGCCTGACCATCGGGATACGCGCCAGATTTCACCGGTTAATCGCCAACAGGACAGCGATGAACGCGATCAGATTTGCCGGCTGGCATGAACCCAGTACTCGTCGCGCAGTTCACGGCGAAGGACCTTGCCGACGGGTGATCTCGGCAGACGGCGGATCTGCACCGACTTCGGTGTCTTGACCGGGCCGAGCTTTTCTCTGCAGAGAGCAAGCAGCGCATCGGTGTCGATATCGGCGTTGTTCTTGGGTTCGATGACAGCGGTGACGGCTTCGCCCCATTTCTCGTCGGGGATGCCGATGACCGCGCAGTCCAGCACGCCGGGAAAGGTGTGTAGGACGGCCTCGACTTCGGAGGGAAATACGTTGAACCCCCCGGTGATGATCATGTCCTTTTTGCGGTCGAGTATGTAGACGAATCCGTCTGCGTCGCGTAGGCCGATATCGCCTGTGCCATGCCATCCGCCCGGGCGGCGGGTCTCCGCAGTGGCTTCGGGGTTGTTCCAATATCCGTCGAAGACGAGGTCGGACCGGATCACGATCTCTCCTTGCTTGCCCGGCCCGAGCAGCGTGCCGTCCTCGCCCATGATCTCTACGCGCGCGACGACCGTAGGACGCCCGCATGAGGCGAGCCGACCTCGATGGGTGGGCTCGGATACCGCGTCGGCTGTCTCATCGGTCGTGAGGACGGTGCACATGAGCGGAGCCTCGGTCTGGCCGAATACCTGAGTCATCACCGGGCCGAATACCTCGACTGCTTCGGCTAGGCGTTCGGGCGCGATCGGCGCCGCGGTGACGAGAAAATAACGCAAGGAGGAGAAGTCCTGCGCCCGGACCTCGGGGTGTCCGAGAAGCGCGTAGAGCGCAGTTGGGGGAAGGAGGATCCTCGTCGCCCGATTGACTCGGATCGAGTCGAAAATCTCCTTCGGCTTCACGCCCTGGTGAATGATCACTCGGCCGCCCTCGGCGAGCACTGGGAACGCCACGATGCCCGCGGCGTGTGTCATCGGCGTTGCGCAGATGTACCGGGGTCGCTCCGGCTCGGGGAAGTACACGTTGTTCGCCAGACACATAAGCAGCAATTGCAAGTTGTTGACCGGCACCGCCTTCGGAGTGCCTGTGGTTCCGCCGGTCGACGCGAGCACCGCGATCCGAGCGGGGTCGGCGGGCAGGTCGGGCGCAAACGTGTCTTCTGGAGCAATCCAGTCGCGCAGGACCGGATCTCCAGGGCGGCCGGGGCCGATCGAGACCACCGTGACGATCGACGGAACGAGTTCCAGCAAAATGGAAACGTGGGCGGCGAGGCTGCCGTGGTAGATCAGCCGGGTGCAGCCGGTCAGATTCAGGAAGCCGGCAATCTCGGCCCCACGGCTGGCCACGTTCACCGGTATCCACACCCCGCCGGCACGTATTGCGCCAACGATGCAGGCGAACGCATCAGCGTCGTTCGGACTGAAGATCGCGACCCGCTCACCAGGTTCCAAACCATCGGAGAGCAACGCGGCGGCGATGCGGTGGGTGCGCCGATGGAACTCGGCATGGGTGCTCAACGTCGTACCGTCGGGCAGTGTCATACACGGCGCGGTCGGCGCGACTCTGGCGCCGCGATCGATGTAGTCGGTCAGATTCATGTGACGTCCTTTACCTCTTCGATGAGAGGTGACCTCGCAGCTGCGCCGCAGAGCCACCCTGACCCGAGTGCCCTGCGAGGCTCGGTGGTTGCTCGGGTCAGTACTTCGGCGACCGATTCGCCGGTCCTTCAGATGTCCGGTTCTCTTCCGGGATCCATGTCAGGCCAGGTTTTCGCGCAGCGCGGCGCGATGCAGCCGGGACTTGGTCGCGGCGAGGCTCAGGCCGAGCGCGTCGGCAACCACTGGCCCGCTCGAGCCCGGTATGTCCCGCGTGATCAGGACCTGCCGCTGATCGAGGGGGAGGGCATCGATCCATCTCGACCTCCAGTCCTGTACCGACCGAATCGTCGGCACATACAAAGGAGACTTCGAGTCCGCCGAAGGATTCGCGCGAATTCGGACTGAAGCAGTCGCCACCGACCGACTGCCAATGGTCACAGGACTGCAGGATGGGTCAGGTGGCAGCGAACACTCTCAACGCCGGGTTCGCCCGCGTGGTCGGGCGCCGATCCCGAGATACTGCACCGCCCCCGGGTGATCAAGACCCGCGCGGAGGCCGATGAGGGCGCCCCGATCGGCCCACCAGACCGAACCGGTGATGACCGAGTGCCCTGGCTACATGCATGATGGAGTCCGGCGACTTTCGGCGGTGCACGTCAGGGGATGATTCTGACGCTGACCTCCCGTTTTCGCGATCCGACCGTCGAGGCGATAGACTCGCGACGCCGAAAGGCACGCCGCCTTAGCTCAGTCGGTAGAGCGCTTCACTCGTAATGAAAAGGTCGGGGGTTCGATTCCCCCAGGCGGCTCCACCTTTTCCAACCTTGTCGCCCCGCCCTGACGACAGTTTTTGACGACAGTCAGGCTTTGTCGGGAAACAGGCTGTCCATACCGGCGACCGCGTCTCGCTGCACCCGTTCGATCACTTCCATGTAGATGCTCGTGGTTGTGGTGATCGAGGCATGCCGCAGAATCCGCTGCACGGTCGCCGGGTCCACGCCCTGAGCAAACAGGAGCGTGGCGCACGAGTGACGCAGATCATGCAACCGGATCGGGCGCACACCGGACTTCTTCACCAGCTCCGCGAAGGCCCGATTCACGTTCCGCGGTTCCAGCGGCGTGCCCCGCGTCGAGGTGAATACCAACCCGAGCTTGTTCGCGTTCGACACTTCGGCGTCTTCGGATTGATCGATCTGGTGTTGCCGCAGTATCGCCAGCAGCTTGGGCGGCAGCGGCACCGACGCCTCCGAACTCTCGGTCTTCACATCATGCAGGCCCAGCGTTCCGCCGACCCGGTAGAGCGCCTTGACGATGTCGACCGTGCCCGCGGTCAGATTCACTTCGGACCAGCGCAGCCCGAGAGCTTCCCCGCGGCGCAGACCGATCGCCAACGCCACCGACCACAGCGCGTACAACCGGTGATCCTTCGCCGTCTCCAGGAACCGCAACGCTTCCTCTTCGGTCCATGCCTTTTCCTTGCGAATGTGCCCGGTCGGCATCTTCACCTGTTTGGCAACATTGCGCGCCAGAACCTCGTCGTCCACCGCATCCTGCAGCGCAGCCCGCAGCACCCGCAGAATTGTTCGCCTGGTGCCCGTACTCACATACTGCTGGCAGCACTCGACAGGCTTGCGTGCGCAGCACCGAGCCTTGCTCTGGTCGTCGGACTTTGCGACACGCTTTGCATCCTTGCCTTGCGCGCAGCACTGGCACTGCGTCGGCAGCCCGTTCAGCCAATCCCGGATATGCCGTGCCTGCAACGCCTTCAACTTGTACTTGCCGATTCCCGGAATCATGTACAGCCGAACCAGCGCCTCCCACGTCACGAAGGTAGTGCCCCGAATCGACGGTTCTGCCACGGTTGTCAGCCAACGGCCCAGATATTGCCGAACCGTCATCGTCGTGACGTCGACCGGGATTCCCTTGCGCTGCAACTCCTTGAGCCGCGTACGTTCCGCGTCCGCCTCTTCCCAGGTCGCGCCGTAGACGCTGACTCGTTTACGCTTGCCGTCCGGAGTTTCGACGAACAACTTCAACTCGACACGTCCGTCTTTGCGCGTCCCGATTGTGCCGGAGCCGTTGGGGTTGCGCTTCTTGCTCTTGCCTTTTTCGCTCATCAGGCTGCACTTTCGATCGCGTCGGATACGTAGGTGTCGAAGGATTGCCGAACAATTCGGCGGCACCGGCCGAACTTCACCGACTGCACCTCACCCGCCCATATCAGCTGGTAGATGACGTATCGGCTCACCTTCAACTCATCCGCCGCCGCTTGCACCGTCATGAATCTGCTGTCTGCCATTTCCGATCCCCCTCCTATGCCGCTTCTCCGATTGCCGAAGTCTGTTGTGTTCCTGGTGGATCGGCGGCCATCCTGGCTTTCAGGTACTCGGCACGCCATGTCGTTCGTTGCGAGATCGCGGCCATGATCAGGTGTTCCCGCAACGGTCTGAATTGGTCGCCGGGTTCGACCGGGGTGACCTTCAAGTGCGAGGTGTCTGGTTTGACGATGCCGACATCGGCGAGCAGTTGCCGAACGAAATCGGCGCGGTCGGCCTTGTGGTCGGGGAGGGTCTTGCCTGACCAGCGCCGCGAGACCAGGACGCGGCGACCGGGAAGCCCGAGGGTGTCCCGACGATGCGCTTTGCCCTTGCACTTGCCGGGAACGGTTTTGTCGCTGGCGCCCTTGGGGATGATGCCGTAGCGCAGCCAGATCGCGCATTTCGGTGAGCACGGGGTGTGTTTGAGTTCGGCGTGCAACCGGTCGTAGTGGATCGCGGTGCGCACCGAATCGGTTTCCAGGACTTCGCTGATCGACTTGGTGAGGTACTTCGTTGCGTAGCCGATGGCCCGGTCGGCATCCTTGCCGGGCACATGTCCACGGATGTCGCCGGGGTCCATGCGAGCCCCGAACCGCACTGTGTACGCCGGTTCGAGGTCATCGACGGTATCGAGGATGTCCAGGGCCTCATCCCAGCCCTGCAACGGTGCCTTCGTGTCCGGGTCGACGAAGGTCATCACCTTGTGGTCCCAGACCGGCATCTGGTCCCCGGAGTAGCGCTCGTTGTCCGGGTCGAAGTGCGGCCACCACACTTGGTGGTAGGTAGCCGCGGTGACCAATTTCAGGATGTCGCGCGGGATGGCGGTGCGCAGCAGCACGTGAAAATGCGGGGCACCACGCTTTTGCGGTTCCACGGCAGCGAAGTACTGCACGTCATAGCCGACCGCCCGGCGCAGGTTCTGAATCCAGCGGTCGAACAACGCCGAGCAGAACACGATATCGCGGGCGGCACTTGGGTAGTCGTACTCGTCGGGCCGACGGGGTGACCCGTCCGAGCAGGATTTACCGGTCTTCTTGTCGACCGCGCCATCAGGGTTGATCGCACCGTAGGACGGCATGGTCAGGGTGACCATCATCGAGGGCCGGTGCTTGCCGCCGTAGACGCGTCCGATCGTGTTGCGCGCCACCTTCTTACGCGGCAGATCCGGCACATCCTGACGCCGCCTGGTGGAGCGAGCACGACGTTTGGCCGCTTTCGGATCCAGAGAGGGCAGCGGGCCACGCAGACCACACGCCCGCAGCTCCTTGTCGAGATCAGCCACGATTTCCCGGATAGCGGCCATCAGATCTTCGTCGCCGTCGTCTTTCGCTTCGGCGTATTGGGCAGCGAGATCGGCTCTGGCAGTGAGCAATTCGGTTTGCCACTCGGTCGGTTCACGTTTCTCCGCGACCGGTTCGGCGTCGGCGTGCCAGCCTTCCCGGCATTGGGTGATCCGCAGGTAGCGGGCCTTGTCCGCGCACGGCTTGCACACCGTTTCGACCGTCGCCTTGCACGGTGCCCCGATGTAGGACACGGTCCCGGTGCGCGGGTCCTCGGTACGCATCGTGACCGGCCGGACGCACACCCCGAACTTCTCGGCAGCCGCGACCGCGACGTCGTGGAGGTTCGGGAGGGCGCGACGATCGGCAGCGGTTTCGCGAGTCCGGGTTTCGTCGGTGCCGTTCTCAGTCATCAGGCAGCGTCCTTTCTCCGGAGACCACCGTCGATACGCGGTACCTCAATGGTGTTGGTGCGCGAATCGGTATCGGTGTGTGCGTCGTGGTGGCGGAAGATCAGTCCCACGGTTCCCGGGCCGACGATGGAGGCGTAGCAGTGTTCGACACCGAAGGCGTGCGCCAGTTTTATGGTTCGGTTCTCGTAGTCGGCGGGGCATTGACCGGCCAGCATCCGCACCTGTAAACGATCCTGGTAGTCCCCGATATCCACCGCAGCCAGGCGGGGAACCAGGGTGCCATCGTCATAGGTGACACTCAGCCCGCAGGCGGTGACGAACTTCGACCAGCGGCGCCGGTAGCGCCACCAGATCAAGAACCGGACACGTGCCCGTCGAGATACCCACCGCTCGAAGGTCTCCGGATGCTTCGCACGCCAGAGCACCATCCCCGCGATAGATATCCCGACCAGCACGACACCCACCGGCCAGCCCGCCAAACCCCCGACCGCGACGGCCACAATGAGGGGGATCGAGATCATCGGGAACAGGATTGCCCACCACACGCTTACGCCGACTCCGATGCAGCACCACCACACCAGATTCATCAACGCCTCAGCGAACATGTCGAACGGATCATGTTGTGTATCAGTCGTTTTCGTATTCATGCCGAGACCTCGAACAGGTTGAGTTGTGTGGGGACTGGTACGTCATCGATCCAGCGATGCCACATGTCGTTGTCTGAATGCCGGTACACGACAGGGGTTTTCGTGCCTCGGGGTGTTGTGATTTTGGAGGCGTAGAGGGTGGCGTCGGTGACGTTGCGGGCCTTGGGCAGCAGGCGCACGGTCTCGCCGATCAACACGCCCCACTGCACACGCCGACTAGAACGGGCAGTCATCGGACCACGCCTCTCTCGCAGGGCCGTAGGAGACGGGACTGGGATCACTGTCGATATGGGCGGTCTCGTCCGGCTCATTCGGTCCCCAGTCGCCGCAGTCTTTGCACTCGGGATCACCGCAGCAATGGCCGTCTTCGTCGGTCTCGTATGGTTCCCAGTGACCACACCCGTAGCAGTGCATGATCAGCCCCCATGGCTCGGACGGTTCGATGTACATCGGTTCGTCGCAGCATTCGAGTTCGGCCCTCATGCCGCCCACCCCCACTCGTCACCGTCGAAGCTCTCGTCGATGCCGTTATCCCAGCCGGGGGCCTCACCGGTTTCCACGAGCAGGTGCACCGCGACCGCGACCGAGTCCAAGCCGCAGCGTTCGAGATGGCAGCGACGGACCGAACGGGTATGGATTGCGGCGTCGATGTCGTCGCGGTCGAAACGGTCGGTGTTGTTGATCCGGCGGATGGTCATGGCAGAGCCTCGATTTCGGGGACGCCGCACACGGTGCAGGTGCGCGAACGGGTGGAGATGCCCAGCAGCCGTTTCGTGGTCTGCCAGGTGTCGGGGAAGGTGTGGCCGCGGTCGGCGCAGATCGCGGTGGCCAGGCAGCCATCGCAGTGGACCTTGTCGCCGTCGTAGATCCAGCCGACACCAGCCGATCGAGCGTTCAGGTAGTGCACGGCCTGATTGACAGAGTCGAAGCAGATCGACTCGTTCTCGTTCTCGGTGTAGATGTCGCCGCAGCCGTCGCAGTAGATGACGACATGGCATTCGGAGACGAACCCGCGTTTCATGCCGCCACCGGCCTTTCATCGTCGCCGAGGTCATCGGGATCGAAACCGCTGTAATCCTCAGTAGGACCAGTCATTTCCGGTGCCGGGGAATACAGCTCGATAAGCCGGTCGATCGCGTCATCGCAGACCCAGAACGCACGCACCCGTACGAACTCGGCGGTGCCGTCCTCACCGACGTAACCCACACCCGGGGTGTGTTCGCTGATCCGGTCGCAGCGCGCACCCCGATCACGGGAGCCCTGACCGTGCACCATCGTGGTCTGGGATGGCTCATCCAGACGCAAACCGACCCGCACCGGAAACAGCTGCCGGTTGGGCATGGTCTCCTTCGACGGGTCCTGCAACGCCGCCACCACCGACACCGCCGCCGCGCGGCCTTGGGACAACAACAGCCCGGTCAGGCGACGGAACTCCTCTTGCTGGTCGCGGGTGGCATACGAGGACAACGCCGCAGCCTCATCGATGATGATCAGGATCAGCGGCTCATCGGTGGTCGGAACATGCTTGCGGATACCGGCGTGGCGCATCCCTATCAGCCGTTCACGCATGGTCTGTTCGGCCTCGCGCAGCATCGCCAGAATCGTGTCCGTGTCGGTGGCGAAGCGGACGAACAACCGATCCTCACCACGACCGAACTCCGCGCCGCCCTTGGGATCACCCAAGTACACATCCACCAACCCGGCCTTGATCGCAGGACCGAGACCAGCCACCAGCGACCACAACACCGAGCCCTTACCCGAACCCGTCGCACCGGCCAGCAGGATGTGCCCGTAGAGGACCCGCAACCGCCAGATCTCGAAGTTCTCGGTCACCCCGACCGGGACCGCCTCCAGGTCCACACCGTTGTGAACCACCTCCGACACCGTTGTCGGCGCAGCGAGGGTGTCAAACACCCGCACCTGAAGACGGACCCAGCTGGGCTCAGGTGACACCACGGTCACCCCGGGAACACGCAGGTAGGTAGCGAACTGGTCGAGGACCTCATCGTTGTTCCAGTCCGACAGGGACTGACCACCCAGCATCAGCACGTCCACATCGAGGCCGTGATCGGTGTAGTAGTAGCTCTCGATGTGGGGGAACCCGCCCTCGATCGACCCGAGGCCCAGCGCGGCGAGCATCATGTTCGTCTGCGCCGGTTCGGCCAGAATCGAGACAGCCGTGTCCAACCCGGGCGGAGCCTGCGCGGCGATATCAGCCGCGGTGACCGGACGGGCACCAACACCCAGGCGGGACCAGAAGGCCAGCACCGCCGAACCCGTTGCCGCACCAGCAGACAGCAAAGCCAACGTTGTCGACATCACGCCACCGCTGACCCGCGAGCAATACCGAACTCGGTCAGGGCCGCAACCAACTCAGCCGCAAGCGCCTCGGCCTGGTCGTAGTCGATCCGCACCGAGGTGTGAACGGTCGTCTCGCTCCCGATCTCCATCACCACGGCCAGCTCACCGCTGGGGAATCGGTCGCAGAACGCTTCCACCTCACCGGGAAACGAGGTGTCGGGGACGGCAAACTGTTGTTCGGCCACGACACTGCGGGTCTGCTCATCCACGGCATCCAGCAGATCCTCGATCAGCCAGAACACCTCTCGCGGGGACAGCACAACCCCGTTGCGACCTACCTTCAAGAAAACGACGTCTTGACCCGGGTCGTAACCGGTCTCCATCCGCACAGGTGGCGGCGGGAAGCCGAACATTTCACGCAAGAACATCACGCCACCTCCCCCAGCAGCGGAGCGAATGCCAACGCAACCGAATGTTCGGCCAGCACATTCGGCAGGACGTGTGAGAGCGCACGAGCATCCGCGACGCTCAGACGCACCTCGACACCACCCACCAGGAACGACACGCCAGCAGTGGATTCAACAGGCTGGAATCGTTGTGCTGGAACGTATTTCACGTTGAGCAGGCCACCCGAGACCGGGCCGGGATTGGGAACGGTAGTAGTCATCACGCCACCGCCTTCACCAGATCGACGCGGGACGCGGCAGCGTCGAGGGCATCGGCGATACCGGCGTCGAGCAGATCCCGAAGCCCTCGCGCCTGCTCCACCGACAGATGCATTCCGCAGTCGGGGCCGATGCGCACGATGATCTTGCCGTCGAAGTAGACCACTGCGAACGACACGCCATGGTGAGCCATCATCACCAGCACGTCATCATCGCGACCGGTTGTGTGACGTGGATAGAACTTTTCAGACATCAGAGACCCCCAGCAGGGACAGCGATCGGCAGCATCGTTTGCACCGGTCGCACGGGACGGATAGGACGCACCGGCACAGGGACCGGGCGGATATGCGGAGCAGGGACAGGAACCGGAAGCGGTTGCGGTGCAGGAACTTCCACTACTTCCGCTATTTCCTCGACAGCAGGAGCTGGCGCTTCTACTGGTTGGTCGGCCACTTCATCCGCCACAGGTGCAGGCGCGGGAGCCGAATTGTGTTGTGCCGCACGCAGAAGCACAGCCAAACCGTGTGTGTCTGCGAGCAGGGATATTGGGGCGATAGCGGCTACCACCGCCGACAACACCGCTGACGCCCACGTCGGCAGCGCCATACCGGAGACCACCGCGTGCAGGCAGTTGCCGACGATCGAGACCGCGGCGCCGATGATCAGCAGCCGCAGGAAGTACCGACGATCTGGATGATTGGCCAGCACAAGCGTGCCCGCGGTGGCCAGCAGGATCGTTCCGTCGATGACCACCGGCAACAGCCACGCGTCATCAGCCGGGATATGAGCCAGCACGGCCAGGTCTTTGAGCGTGGCGAAGGACAACCGGAACGCGGCCACCCCGACACCGATGATGGTGACCACGGCGAACACACGCGTCACACGCATACTCACCGCAGCCGCTCTACCCGTAGCCATCAGCGTGCCTCGCAACCGAATTCGAGACCACGAAGCGGCAGCCGGGACGCCAGAGTCCGAACTTCCTCCGGCGTGTAACCCAGCAGCATCGTCACCACGCCGTCACCCGCCGCGAGGAGGTAGTTGCCGTCCACTCCCAGGTCGGGATGTTCGAGCGCAAACCCGCCCAGCATCCGCAACTGGCTTGCCAGCAACTCCAACTCCAAGCAGATCCCATCGAGCCGGTCCAAGGTGCAAGACGCGACATCGGCCATGTGCTCAGCGGGAGTCCGATCGTCGGTCATGACTACGCGGCCTTGGAGGGACGCGCCGCACCCGGATCGGCCGGAGGCTGCTTGGCGCCGGAGTTGTCACCCTTGAAGCCCGTGGCACGGAAGGTGTAGCCCTGGTACTTGAACTCGCCTTGGCCCATCACCTTCGGCTCAGCGGTCAAACCCTCCAACTCGATCATCCGCATGCCCGTACCCGGAACGATCTCTTCGCCCACCGGGATCGGCTGCACCGGCGACACGAAGATGATGTCGAAGCTGGCCCGCTTGCCCTTGCCGTCCGACCCCTCATGCGGGTCAGTGACCGTCGCCGTCCACAACGGCTGAGCCGACCCCTCCCCCGTCTTCGGGTCGTAGTCGATCATCTGCTCCGGCACCGCATTCCGGTCCGGGTTGTACTTCGTCAACGGCGCCAACTCACCCATCAGCAGCAGCCCCTTCGGGAACGCTGCACCGAACTCGATCGGGAAACGGAAACCCCTTTTGATAGCCATCTGAATCTCCCATCGTTTACCCCCCCTAAACTCATGAAGCGAGCAAATCCTCTGGCGGATTTAGGGGGTCTAAACTCAAGAATACGGCCAATCTCGACTCTGAGTCAAGACCCTCTAAACTCGTACTCGTGGCTATCGCTGATGACTTCGAACAGGTCCGGAACGACCCGGATCCGATCCGGCGTGGCCAACGGGCAACGGACCTCATGACGGTCTACCAACAGCGGGCAACGGAGTTGGCACGGCTGCGCAAGGCAGCAATCGAAGAGGCTCACCGCGACCGCGGCATGAGCTACACCGAGATCGCGGAGCAGCTTGGCCTAACGAAGGGACGAATCAGCCAGATCCGTACCACCGCGCCACGGCCAGAACGGGCATTCTTCGGCGTTGGCCCTGTCGCCGTTGGGATTCCACGCAGGTTCGGTCTCGAAGAAGGACGCGAGCGGCCGTTCTTCGACGCGTCAGACCAGGCGACACAAGAAGCGCTGGAGGCCACGCTTGTGCGCCTCTCCCTGGCCTCCACTCGATTTGCGATCGATCCAGACACCAGCGAAGTGCCATCGGGGGATGCCGTTGTCATCTGCGGCCCCAAGTCCGCACCAGTCGCGCGCCGCCTTCTAGCCGACGATCCGGTGTTCGACTTCGAACGAACCGATGAGGGCTGGTGGATCACTGATTCACGAGCCGGGGGCCGCCACCAATCCCCTTATCGCCAAGACAGTTCGGTTCGAACCGATATCGGCTACTTCTCGCGGCGGGTAGACCAAGACCGAGTGATTGTGCACATCGCTGGTATCACCAGCGTGGGCTCTCTCGGAGTTGCCCACTGGCTCGATCAAAACCTTGATGGCCTCTTCAAGCCGTCTGTTCGGTTTGTGGGTGGCGTCGTCGCATGCGACTTCGACGAAGACTTCGCAGTCACCACGAGCCGAATCCTTGTCGGCCCGTACGCATCTGAAAGCTGATCATGCACGTTGCCACGGCACAACTTCCCGAGCGCTCCGGAGACGACAGGATATTCACAACAGACGACGCCATCATCGTTCTCGATGGCGCATCATCATTTACCGCCGACATCGCTTCCGCCGGAGACTTCGTTGACGTGCTCGGCGAGGAGTTGGTGAGGCTCCTTCGCCACAGCCGTAGCGATCTAGACACCATTCTGTACGAGGCCATCGCGAGCACCGCGAAACGCCTTCAGCTGCATCCCGGTTCGGCACCATCGAGCACCGTCGCCATCTTGCGGGTCAACTCGACGACCATCGATTCTCTCGTCCTCGGCGACTCCTCCGTCGTGATCGGTGGAGCAGACGACTCATACGACGCGATCACCGACGACCGGCTGAGCCAACTCAGGCTGCCCGAATCATCGCTATACCGCTCGCGACTCGACTCGGGTACCGGCTACGACACCGAGCACCACGCGCTACTCGCCGAGCTCCAGCGGCGCGAACGCACATGCCGGAACACCCACGGCGGCTATTGGATAGCCGAGGCCAACCCCGACGCTGCCAATCACGCATTCGTCACCCGATATGCCCGCAGTGCCGTGCCTTGGGCGGTACTCGCAACCGATGGCGCATCCGACCCTCTTGTGTCGCTAGGAGTCTCGTGGCCCGAGGTTGCGCGCCTTAATGCCGACGAACTTGCCAACCTCCTAACCCGCTGCCACCGCTGGGAGTCGGACACTGACCCCAACGGACAGCAGCAACCACGACCCAAGCGCCACGACGACAAGGCGATCGCGGTAGTCCGGCTGTAGTTCACGACTGGCGCAGCCTCTACCCACCCCCCCTACGTCAGAGCACCGACCAGAACCGTTGGAACACAGCCGATCCCACCCCCGACGCGGCGGGGTGGAGCGTGAAGGGGTGTGGGGGATGGGCGGGGTGGTGCCAGTGAATGAAACACCCACGTCACCTGAGCACCCGTGCGGCGACGCCCCACCACCCGCCGGACACCCCGGAACTCGGACCATCAGAGCCGTGACGTGCGGATGAACGCGAGTCATAGGCGCCCAGTCCGCGACGGCCGTCACCATCGCGGGTTGTTGCCGAATTCCGCCATACAGGATCAAGGGGCGGCGCAAGCGCCGCCAGTTTAAATAAAAAACAACAATCTGAGATTGAAAATAAGTTAATCACTGAAGGCATTCAATTTTTATATGTGGCACC